>WAJY01000241.1 GCA_015523645.1 Geoglobus sp.
TTTCCAGCCTCAACGCCTCTGTCTATTATCTCCCTTCCCAGCATCTGGAAACCTCCGCATATTCCTACAACAGGCTTTTCTCTTGAAAATCTTATTATCTTTTTGTCCATGCTCCATCTCCTCATCTCCTCAAGATCTCTCACCGTTTCCTTTGTTCCTGGGATTATCAGAACCTCCAGATCATCAAGCTCATCCTTCAGATCAATAAACTTAACAGCCTCCCTCATCGGCTCGAAGTCGGTGAAGTTTGAGATTCTCGGTAATTTTAGAACTCCGATTTCTCCTTGATTATCCCAATCTTCTATGTTTAGGGAATCCTCACTGGGCAATCCAAGCTCAAAATACGGGATTATTCCAACAACTTTAATGCCGGTAATTTTCCCGAGTTTTTGAACACCGGGATAGAGCAACCCTTCATAACCCCTGAATTTGTTGATAACAAAACCTCTCACAAGCTTCCTTATGTCTTCTGGTAAGAGTGAGTATGTGCCGTAAAGGGATGCGAAGCTTCCACCCCTGTCTATGTCTGTCACTATGTATATGTCCGGACTTGCAATTCTTGCGATTCCTATGTTTGCAATATCTGTTTTATACAGATTGATCTCAGCCATACCTCCTGCCCCCTCAATTATCACTAGATCATTCTCACTCTCAAGACTTGTGAATGCTTTTTCAACAACTTTCAGGAGCTCAGGAACCTCTTTATAATAATCAAGAGCATTGACATCCTTGACAGCTTTGCCCATAACCACAAGCTGGGACATTAGATTTCCCTTTGGTTTGAGCAACACAGGATTCATTCTTACATCTGGTTTTTTCCCAGCTGAATAAGCCTGATAGGCTTGAGCGTATGCTATCTCATCTCCATCTTCAGTTACATATGAATTCAGGCTCATGTTCTGGGCTTTGAATGGAACAACCTCATAACCCCTCTTCGACAGAATTCTGCAAAGGGCTGAAACCATAACAGATTTTCCAGCACTGCTTGTTGTTCCTGCAATCATGATAGATGGCACTCATTCCACCTCTTTGCCAAGTTCAGCAACCCTCTTTCCTCTTTCAGATGGAACTATTCTGATTTTCGCATTCTCAAATTCCATGCTAAAAACCTTCCCATCAAGAACCCTGTCAAGAAAGACCGCCAGAGCAGACACCTCGCTGTGAGGCTGATTGCCAATTGAGATGTTGAGGTCTGCAAGCTTAAAAACATCTGCAGGAACCTTCTCAGATCCAACGATGACAAGGATTTTCCTTGCTTTCTTAATCTCCCCAATCTTTTCAGGAAGAGGAATGCCATACATTGTCAGATGCACCTTTAGACCATCAAATTCCTTCACAATCTTTCTCCATGAGCCGACATGCTTTACAAAGAATTTCCCTCCCCATCTTTCAACAACATCTTCTATGTTTTTGAAAAGCCTTTCATCCGCAACATCAAAATATATTCCCATTGCTCCAAAGGCTCTTGCAGTTAGAGCAACATGGCTTGAAACTCTTTTGTCTCTATTCTTTCTGTGTCCGAGTCTCAGCACAAAAACCTCCACAGTCTCTTTAAAGCATGTCAGGAGATAAAGCTTACCTTGTATGAAACTTGGCTGGAAAACCAAGAATCTTTATCTTCTCCCCCTCAAACTCCACCTCTCTGACATTCCAATAGTTTTTCAGAGAATCCTTCAGCGATCTTACAATTGAGTAAGGAACCTTCTCATTCAGAGCTTTTTCAATCTCCTCTGAAGTCAGGTTTTCCAGCTTTTTTTCTATCTCCCTCTTTATCTCATCAAATCTTCTCACCCTCTCCTCAAACGTCATGCCATTGTAACCAAGATCAAGAGACAAGCACAATTCATCCCAGAACTTCTGCTCATCCAGAATTCCAAAGGAAACGTAGCAGTCTTTTGCCCTGTATATCTCATATCCTGGATTCCTGTAAAAATCGGGTAAATGCTCTCCTCGATTAATCATAGAAGATGCATGAAGAGGTATAGAAGAAATAGCAGTATCGTACATGCTCAGGTCTATATACACACCCTCTCCAGTTCTCAGCTTTCTTATGTAGGCTGAGAGTATCGCAATTGCCGAAAACAGAGAGGATGAGAGGTCAGAAAGCTGTACATTTGGATCTACAGGTTCATCTCTCTTCAATCCTGCAAGCCAGATTATTCCAGCATGAGAGAGTATGTTTATGTCATGAATTGGTCTTGTTAGGTCTGATTTCTGCCCAAAACCGCTTATAGAGCAGTATATTATTCCCTCATTCACCTTTCTCACATCCTCATAGGATATTCCCAGCTTTCTTACTGTGCCAGGTCTAAAACCTTCAACAACAACATCAGCCTTTTCAGCAATCTTTAAAAACTCTTCTCTACCTTCCTCGCTTTTTAAGTTTATTCTGACAATTTCCTTTCCGTAGTTGAAGTTTGCAAAAATTTCCTTTCTATAGCGCATTGGATCACCTTCAGGCGGTTCGATCTTTATCACCCTTGCTCCAAGATCGCTCAAAATCTTGCAGCAGTATGGTGCTGGGTAGTAGTATGCGACCTCAACAACAACCATGCCTTTGAGCATGGAAAACAACAGAAAACATTATTAATTTAACAATTGCGTTAAATTCGGTGACAATTATGGCAGTCATTGTGAGCGGTGTTAGAACACCCATCGGCAAGTTCGGAGGTGGATTAAAAGACGTTTCTGCCGTTGAGCTCGGAAGCATAGTTATAAGAGAGGCAATAAAGCGAGCCGGGATATCTCCTGAAGATGTGGATGAGGTTATCATGGGACAGGTTGTTACTGCAGGCTGCGGTCAGAATACTGCAAGACAAGCAAGCCTTCTGGCTGGAGTTCCAAGTAATGTTCCAGCCTACCAGATAAACAAGGTATGCACATCTGGACTAAAGGCAATAGCCCTTGGCAACATGGCTATTGAGAGTGGTGAGGCTGAGGTTGTTGTTGCAGGTGGTATGGAAAGTATGAGCAATGCTCCATATGCATTAATGAAGGCAAGATGGGGTTACAGAATGTTCAATGACTCTCTTGTTGATCTCATGGTTCACGATGGTTTGCTGGATCCGATTTACAAGCAGCACATGGCAGAGAATACAGAAGATGTTGCCGATGAGTTTGGGGTTACGAGGGATGAGATGGATGAGTGGGCGTACAGAAGTCATGTAAGGGCTGTAAAGGCTATTGATCAGGGAAAATTCAAAGAGGAAATTGTTCCGGTGAGAGTTAATGGAAGGATTGTTGAAGTTGATGAGAATCCGAGGAGGGATACAAGTCTTGAAAAGATAAAGAGTTTAAAGCCTGTTTTCAGAAAAAACGGAAAAATTACAGCTGGAAACGCTCCAAATACAAGTGATGGAGCTTCTGCCGTTGTTCTGATGAGGGAAAAGAAGGCTAAGGAGCTTGGAGCTGAACCAAAGGTGGAAATAATCTCGTACGGACAGGCTTCGCAAGATCCAAAGTACATTGCCACAGTTCCTGCATATGCTGCAGAAAATGCATTGAAAAAAGCTAAGCTGGACAAGGATGACATAGGTCTCTGGGAGATAAACGAGGCATTCGCAGCAGTAACGCTGATTTCAGCAAAATACGTGATGAATCTTGACCTTGAAATCGTTAATGTTAATGGGGGTGCGATAGCTCTTGGGCATCCAATAGGTGCAACTGGGGCGAGGCTTGTGGTAACGCTCATGCATGAGATGATGAGAAGGAGAGTTGAGTTGGGAGTTGCAACATTATGTGCAGGCATGGCTCAGGGAGATGCAGTAGTCTTGAGGAAATATTGAGGTGAACCTCATGAACTTTGAGCTTGATGAGGAGCATAAAATGCTTCAGGCTGCTGTAAGGGAATTTGCCGAGAAGGAGATAATGCCCTACGGAAAGGAGTATGATGAGAAGAGGGAATATCCGATGGAAATTTACAGAAAAGCTGCCAAACTAGGATACATCGGAGCAAGCATACCGGAAGAATACAATGGAGCAGGAATGGACGTGCTTGCTGAGGCAATTATCAGCATCGAATTTGCCAGGGCAGACAGCGGAATAGGATCTGCAATAGATCTTGCTGTTCTTGGTGTTCCGATGATCATGAGGTTCGGTAGTGAGGAACAGAGGGAGAACTTCATGGCTAGGGTTCTGAAAGGTGAGGGACCTTCAGCCATTGCCATCACAGAACCCGATTGCGGTACAGACGTTGCTGCAATAAAAACTAGAGCGATAAAGGATGGAGACGAATGGATATTGAATGGAACAAAGACGTTCATAACAAATGGAAGCGTCGGAATTTTCACAATAGTTCTTGCGAAGACAGCAAAAACGAATCCACCTCATCGTGGCATATCAGCATTCATAGTTGAGCCTGAAAGAGAAGGCTATACTGCAAGGCAGATAGATAAGATGGGGATGCGCTGTCATGATACATGCGAGATCATGTTGAATGGGGTGAGAATTCCTGAGGATCATCTTGTTGGGAGGGAGAACAACGGCTTCTATCAGCTAATGGCATTTTTCAATGAAAGCAGAATCAAAATTGGTGCTATACACCTTGGAATTGCCCTCGGGGCATATGAGAGAGCTCTCAGCTATGCAAAGGAGAGAAAGTCCTTTGGAAAGCCATTAATTGAACATCAGGCAATAGCATTCAAGCTTGCAGAAATGTATACAGCCATTGAAGCCAGCAGACTTCTTGTGTTGAAGGCTGCTTGGCTTGTTGATAAGGGTAAAGCCGATCCCGCTTTAAGCTCTGCAGCAAAACTCTATGCCAGTGAGACAGCAGTCAAGGTGACATACGAGGCTGTTCAGATATTTGGCGGTTATGGCTATAGCAAGGAGTACGATGTTGAGAGGTTTTACAGGGATGCAAGGGTTGGGACGATTTATGAAGGTACTAGTGAGGCTCAAAAAATTGTAATTTCAAGAAAACTTGCTGGAAAGATAAGGGTGTGAGTTGAATGAGGATTGAGGAGGTAAGCGTTGTTGGTGTTGTTGGTGCAGGAACAATGGGTCATGGAATAGCTCAGGTTTGTGCTATGGCTGGTTACAGTGTAGTTATGATAGATATCGAGGAGAAGTTTCTGGAAAGGGGGATGGAAAGCATAAGGAGAAGTCTTGAAAAACTTAAAGAGAAAGGGAAAACAGAGGACGTTGAAGAGATAATTGAAAAGATAGAGACAACCACAGATCTAAAAGGCTTGGAAAAAGCTGATGTTGTAATTGAGGCGATTATAGAGGACATGAATGCAAAGAAAGAAGTTTTTAGAGAGCTGAGCGGTATAGTTAAGAGGGAAGATGCAGTCTTCGCCTCAAATACATCAACCCTCAGCATTACAGAGCTTGCCTCGGTCACAAGAGCCCCGCAGAACTTTGTCGGAATACACTTCATGAATCCCGTTCAGATCATGAAGGGTGTTGAGATTGTTAGGGGTTTGCTAACAAGTCAAGAGACTTTGAATTTCGCTGTTGAGTTCTGCAGAAAAATTGGAAAAGAGCCGATTATCTGCAAGGATTCACCTGGCTTTATAAGCAATCGAATACTCATGCCTTGGATAAATGAGGGCATATGGGTTCTTTATGAGGGAATTGCGAGCAAAGAAGAGATAGACAGAGGAATGAAACTTTTCACAAACGTACCAATGGGACCTCTTGAGCTTGCTGACTTAATTGGCTTGGACATCTGCCTCTCAGCAATAGAGACACTTCACAGAGAACTTGGAGACAAATACAGACCATGTCCACTTTTGAAACAGATGGTTAAAGCCGGACTATTGGGAAGAAAAACTGGAAAGGGATTCTATGATTATACTGAGCCTCAATAGGCGAAGAATTCTGGCGATACTTTTTGCCTTAACGATTCTTGTCCATTCTGCAAAGGCAGATGTAATTTTCCCATTAACCCTGACTTTACTACCATTCTATCCTCTAATACTTTTTCCAGAGATTGCGATTCTCTATGCTGTTAAGGAATTTTTCGGAATGAATGCAGGTCTTCTTGAAGTTTTGTCGAGTGTTCTTCTTGCAAATATCTTAAGCGGAGTTTTGGGTTTGGTTGTCATTCTGCCATTAAGATCTGGTGTTGCTTACATTCTTTCAGCTTGGCTCTATTCCACAATCACAGAATTTCCGGCATACAAACTCCTGCTGAGAATTAGCTTGTTTAAAGCCCTAAAACTCTCCACACTTCTCAATGCATCTTCCTATCTCACTATCATGGCATTCTTGTATCTCCGCTTTGGCTATTTCTGATTTGATCCTTTTTCAAAACGTTTTTAAAGCACCTTAAAAAATAAAATACGATGATTGACGGTTATCCAACTCTTGACAACATTGATTATACCGGCAAGAAAATTCTCATGCGAGTGGACATAAATGCTCCAATTGTCGAATCAGAAATTCTGGACATAACCAGATTTAAAAGTCACGTTCCAACAATAAGGGAACTTGAGGAGAGCAAGGTAGTTCTGATAGCCCATCAGTCAAGACCTGGAAGAAAGGACTTCACAGATTTGAGCAAGCACGCAGAAGTTTTTTCAAGGCTGCTGGACAGAGATGTTTCCTATGTTGATGAGCTTTTTTCTGAATGCGCAATAAGAAGAATAAAGGAGATGGAAGATGGAGATATAGTCCTGCTTGAAAACGTGAGATTTTATTCTGAGGAGGATCTAAAAAAAACGCCTGAGGAGCATGCAAACTCTCACATGGTGTCAAGGCTATACAGATACTTTGACTTTTATGTAAATGATGCATTTTCAGCCTCTCACAGAATGCATGCAAGTCTGACAGGTTTTCCTGTTGTTTTGCCTTCCGTGATAGGGAGACTTGTTGAAAAGGAGGTTAGAGCCCTCACAAGAGCCTTGAGAAACAAAGGCAGGAAGGCTTTCATTCTCGGAGGTGCTAAGATAAGCGACTCTGTCAGCGTGCTAAAAAACGTTCTCACGAATGGAATTGCAGAGAAGGTGTATCTGACAGGAGTTGTTGCAAATTACTTTCTCATTTTAGACGGATTCGATCTTGGAGAAAAGAACAAGAAGATAGTTGAGGATAACAGAGAGGATGTTAGAGATGATGAGATAAGGAAGATGCTAAAGGAATTCAGAGAGCGGATTCTCCTTCCAACAGATTTTGCTGTTGAAATTGAAGGAGAGAGGGTTGAGGTGAGTCTGGAGGAGATGGAAGGGATGGATAGCAAGCCGGTAATAAAGGACATTGGAACAGAAACTCTGAAAAAGTTTGCGGAAGAAATTCAGGAGTTCGACATTGCTGTGATAAATGGTCCTGCTGGTGTTTTTGAGGAAGAAGAATTTTCTCTCGGAACATTTGGAATTTTGAAGGCGGTGTCTAAAGCTGGCTATTCCGTTGTTGGGGGCGGTCACATTTCAACAGCTGCAAGGCTTGCAGGGCTTGAAGGAAAACTCGATCACATCTCAACCGGTGGTGGGGCAAGCATAAGATTTTTGAGCGGAGAAAAGCTCCCGGCGCTTGAGGTTATAAGGGAGTATTGGGAGAAGAAATGGAGCAGGATCTTCAAATCTGATTGATTTAAATTTCAAGCCTGGCAAGCTCCCTTGCATGGGCTTTCATTATATCACTTCTCGTTATTATACCGACAAGCTTGCCATTCTCAACAACAGGCAGTCTGCCAATGTCGTTCTTAATTAACATCTTTAATGCATTTTCAAGATTTTCTGAGGGAGAAATAGAGATGACATTCTTATTCATAACATCCTCAACCTTGAGCTTTTTTCTCTCTTCCGGAGAGACCTTGTTTATGTCGCTGAGGGTTAGAATTCCAACAAGCCTTCCATCTTCAGTCACAGGAAAGCCGAGGTGTCCTGTTGTCTGAACAAGATACAGGACATCTTCAAGCGTGTTTCTGGGGCTGACAGTTATTATCTCTCCAGACTTTGTCATCGCATCCCTAACATTTAGGGTTTCAAGTATGTCCTTAACTAGCTCTCTTCTGTATGCTGGGCTGTCTGCCCTTGTATCAACCTGCTCTCTGTAAATGCTGATGTTGGTGGAGAAGAGATATGAGACGGTGGATGCTGTCATTATTGCTGGCAGAAGCCCATAACCACCACTCATCTCCAGAACCATTATTATGCTTGCTATCGGAGTTTTAGCAACAGCAGATATGAAAGCTCCCATTCCTATGAGAACATAGGCACTCGGATTTAGAGTGTTTGTCGGTGCTATCATTTCAATCACATTTCCCATCATCGCACCAACCATGCTTCCTATGACAATCGATGGGGCAAAAACACCTCCACTGCCACCACTTCCAATTGAGAAAGACGTTGCAAGAATCTTTCCGGCTATAATCAGAATTATAACCCAGAGTGTCAGCTGGTTGTCAAGGGCAAGCTGAACATATCCATAGCTCATACCTAGCGCTTGAGGAGCTTTCAAGGCTATTATTCCTGTAAGTAATCCTCCAAGAAGAGGTTTGATCCAGTTTCTGGTTTTAAGCCTTTTAAAGAGATCATGTACTGTGTAGAAAATTTTGACATACACCATCGCTATAAACGCACACACAGCTCCAGTTAAGGCAAAGAAGGGCACCTCATCTATCCCCGGGACACTAAAGCCACTGGCTTTAAATATACTGCCTGGTGTTTGGTGATTCAGGCTTGTGAGAAATCCTATGAAAACAACATACGCAATTATTGAGGATATGAACGCATACACCAAACCCTCTGTTTCTGTATCCCTTCTGTAAAGAACTTCAACAGCAAAAAGAGCACCTCCAAGAGGAGATCTAAATATGCTCCCTATTCCACCGGCAACTCCCGAGATGAGCAGAATCCTTTTCTCTCTGTCAGGCAGTTTCATCTTCTGGGCTATGAATGAGCCAAATCCAGCACCAATCTGGGCAATTGGACCTTCCCTTCCTGCGCTTCCACCGCTCCCTATTGTCAATGCAGTTGCAACAGCCTTAACCAGCGGCACTCTTCCTCTTATATTTCCCTTTTCCTTGTGAAACGCTCTTATCACGGCATCTGTTCCATGACCTTCAGCCTCAGGAGCAAATCTGTAAACGATAAGTCCGCTAAGCAAGCCACCAATGGCAGGGATGATAAAGTATGGTAGAAAAGGTTTTATTTCAAAACTGAAGATCTTAAGCTCTCCATATGCATTTGGTATTTCCATGCCACCCATACCCTCAAGAAAAAAAGCTGTGGAGAGGTCGATAAGTGTATAGAGTAAAATCGCTCCAAAACCTGAAACCACACCGGTTAGTATCACAAGAAGCAGGAAATAACCCTTTGGATACCGTTCTTCCACAGTAATTTTTCGATGTCAGGATTTATAATGTTTCTCATTTTTATTTTTCAGCTATTTAAGTGGCAAGAAAAGATCGTACTCGTATTCAGGATTGACAATAGCAAAACCGAATTTTGTGTAGATGTGGAGGGCTCTTCTGTTGTCCTTTTCTGTAACGAGAGTGATCCCTTCAAAACCCATCTTCCTTGAGTATTCTATTGCAAGCTCGAGAAGTTTTTGCCCTATCCCCCTGTCCTGATAATCCTGATGGACAAATAAAGATAGATCAACGTACTTCCAGTCCTTTGTTGGAACCAGGGAGCAGTGTCCGATTATTCTTCCCCTGTGTTCAGCAATAAGCGAAAAACCGTTCTCGGCAAGGTAATCTACCCACTGCTCGATTGCAATTCTCGTTGATGGAGGCAAGCCAAGACATCTGTTTTCTGGAGAGAAGGTTTGGTACATGCTTATAAGCTTCTCCCTGTCTGTTTTATGATCGTACCTCCTTATGACAATCCTTTCCCCTCTCCTGTCAAGGTAGCTCACTGGCTCAAACTCGATGAACTCTCTTTCAACATGCATAACTTAATTAGCTTGGAGATCGAGATATTTATTATTAACTGGAAATTATTAATAATTTAATTCAATTCTGCCTTAAATTTCAAAATGCGAGAGTTTCAAAGAAAATCCTTTTTAGCCAGTTCATCCAAAATTATCTGAGCTATCTGATGAATCAAATCTTCTATCGGCTTTGAAACCCTTAGCATCATTATGGCATTTGAATCCAATGGCGGTGCAACAGCCATCTCAACGCCTTCAATTCCTGCATCTCTTACTGCTTTTGCTATCTCACCCTTTGCAATAACAACATCCCCCCTCTTCATGAGGTATCCTGTATGAACAGTGTCAGGCATTTCCACGAAAAGAATGAAGGTTGTGTAATTCTTTCCTCTCTCAAGTATCTGGTAGCTGATTTTCCTTCCCTCTATTTCAAAGCTTCCTTCCATGATCAATGATCAATTAAAACTTCTTTTAAAATTTTATTTTCATGCAATAAATGCTAATTGGGAGAAAGATAGCAGGGGTAGCATTGGCATCCAAAGATTATAGTAAAGATTAAATAGTGGTATGGGATGATTAATAATGGTGATTTGCTATGGCTGAGAAGATGAGAGTGGTTCTGTGCGGATACGATCCGGTTCTTGTTAGAGGATATGTGAGAGCGAAAAATGAGGAGGCTCTCTGGTTCTATCTTCCAAAGGAGCTGTACAAGGATTACAACCTAAAACCGGGTGACAAGGTTAAGGGAACTGTTGAGAAGATATATGCTGGAGCAACCGGAGAGGTTGTTGCTGAGCCGAATGAAGATTTTGAATGGACGACATCCCAATTCACCGGAATGGCTGTTGTTGTGGATTTTGACTTTATTGCAAAATACAAGCTAACAGCCTGGCACTTCTTGGAGCTTACAGTAAAGTCTGTTGTTCAGGATGGAGAGGAGAAGGAGGTTTATCCGGGGGAGGTTAAGGAGAGAAAGATCTGGCCTGAGGATAAGCTGAAGCTCAGGTATACACTAGCATACGTTGAATGAAAAGCATGTCCTTGAATGAATGGGTAAGAATAGGGGAAAGTGGTTTTATTTCCAATATTCTTTTTCTTGAGGGCTTTGAGAATTCTGCAAACATATACGTTGTTGAGGGTGATGGGGAGATATCTCTAATTGATACAGGCAATGACTATACAGCCTTTCCAGAGCTTTTTGACATTCACAAGGTTGATGAGATATCTGCTGTATTTTTAACCCATTCCCATAACGATCACAGCCTTGGGTTAATAGATCTCCTACAAAATTACACCGATTTTGACAATCTTGACTTGTATGTTCATGAAGTTTTCCATGAGAGGTTGAAGAAGGTTATAGAGCATTATGGAAGGGATATCAGAATCAGAACTCTGAAGGGTGGAGAGAATATCAGACTCTCTGGAGAGAGATTTGAGGTTCTCAAAACTCCCGGGCATACAATTGACAGCCTCTCCCTATACCATCCGGAATCACTAACCCTTTTCTCAGGTGATGCTGTCTCGGCAAAGCCTGTTATAGACAACACGCTTGGAGGAAGGCTTACAGACTTCATAATCTCATTGAGACATCTCAGAAAAAAGAAGGTTGAGCTAATATTGCCAGGACATACACTTCCTGGATTGAACAGAGACAATGAAATTCTGAACAGAGCATATCTCAAAGCAATAGGCTTTCTCTCTCCAAATTACTCGCTTGTTGAGTCTGCAAGGGAGGCTATAAAAGCAGGAATGATTGAAGAGGCTTTGTTTGCACTTGAAAAGCAAATAGAGCTTGAACCTGAGGATGAAGAGGCGAAAAAAATGTATGCCTCGCTTCTTGCAGATTTGGGAGAAAGTGAAAAGGCAGTAAAGCTAATCAAGGAACTTCCAGAATCTGCAGACACGCTTTATCTTTTGGGAATGATTGCAATGAATGATGGGGAACTTGAAACCGCTGAAAAATACTTGAAAAAATCACTTGAAATGAGGGATGACAGACTGACCAGACTCGCTCTCGTGTCTGTTTTGGTTGAAATGGGGAAAATTGAGGAGGCTAGAGAATTTCCGGAGTTCAAATTGGTTGAAAAAATTAATGAGAGATAGCGTGACAAACCGTTAAGATTTTATATTGGATATTGTCACTATCTATTGTGTTAAAAAGGAGGAGATAGGATGGGAGAGGAAAATGGTAAAACAATTGAAATTGAAATAAGTGATATCAGGGATACTCTTCTGCCAAGACCATGGCCAGTAACCAAACCAAGGAAAAAGGAGGAGATCTATGCTCCATGGGTTAAGGATCCGAGAGATCCAGAGGGAAAATACGGAGCATTCATTGAGGAGAACATTAGCTGGGAGAAGGCTGAAGGAAAGCCATGGGCATTGGATGGACTGCTTGTATTGGACTGCACCATATGGGGAATGGCTGGGGCAATCTGCGGTTCATATCTAGCAGAGCTGGGAGCAACTGTTGTTAAGATTGAACCACTTGAAGGCGATCCGCAAAGATACCTGTATCCTTTTGGAAGAGAGGAATATGCATTTGAAGATATATACACCGGAGAGAAGGTGAGTCCGACATTCATACATGAGCAGAGGAATAAGTATTCAGTAACCTTGAACCTTGAAACTGAGAAGGGAAGAGAGCTTTTCAAAAAGCTTGTTACAAAAGCTGACGTGGTTCTTGAAAACTACCCGCCAGGTACATTTGATGAGTGGGGCATAGGTTACAGACAGCTAAGCAAGATAAATCCAAGGCTCATATACGTGTGGTTCGGTCAGCTTGGACAGTGGGGTAGCATGAAGGACAGAACCTCAAAATATGGACAGTGGATGCTTGATCCTGTAGGGCTTTGTTGCAGTGAGTTCGTCCATTCAACAGGTTATCCTGCTGACTTACTGCCAAGAGAGCATGGAGGTAACCCATCACGCTCTGGAGAGTGGGTTGGAGACATAGTTGCTGGAGTCCATGGAACAATTGCGATTCTTGCAGCTCTCTATTACAGAGAAAACGTCAGCAATAGAGGTCAGTTTATTGAGGCTACATCTGCTGAGTGTTACATGGATATTTGTGATTTCAATGTTGCTTGGTATGGTTTTGATGGCAGTATAAAGGCTAGAACCGGTGGTTGGGATCCGAATCTCAATCAGTACGCTTGGAATCCATGCAAGGATGGATATCTGATGATAGGTGGTCAGACTGACAGGCTTTGGTACAGAATCTTGCAGGTCATAGCTCAAGAAGATCCAGAGGGAGCTAGACTCATTGCTGAGGATCCATTCCTCAAGGAGATGGCTGCGAGGAATGCCCTTGAAGGGTTGATCAAGACCTACACGATCACAGCCCAGTGGCTTGCTCACAACACAAGAGCTGAGGGAGAGAGAAAGATGGTTTCAAGAGAGGTTGCTGCTGCTCCAGTGCTGTTTATAGATGAGATTGCCGAGTATGAGCACTTCGTTTATAGAAGGCATGTGACCGAGGTTTATGACGAGCATTACGGTAGGGTGTTCGTCTCAAACTCACCTCTGGCTCACCAGCACAAGACCCCTGCAAGGATAAAATGGCTCGGTAGACCTCTCGGACTTGATAATGGAGAGATTTTTGCAAGATACCTTGGCATAGGACCTATGGAGCTTAAGAAGCTCGCATTGGAAGGAGTTGTTAAGTGGTATCATGAGTGAGGTGATTTGAGATGGTGGGTAGTTGGAGTTTTGATCCTCCATTTGATAGAAATCCTGAAACAGATGAAGAGATGGAAAAAATACCTTTTGAGGAATACTGCAGGAAGGTTTTTGATCCGAAAAAGACATTTGACAAGCCTGAAGCTTTGAAGGGCTGGAGACACATATCATCAACAATGTACATTCTAAGTCCACATGTGGGAGCAACACTTGCAGAATATGGAGCAGAGGTTATTAAGGTTGAGATGCCAAGACTTGGAGATCCAATGAGACACACCTCACCCTTTAATGAAGCTTATCTCTGGCCCGAAACTGATCACAGACCCCTTGTTGGAACAGGATTTGGATTCCTACATGCTAACAACAACAAGTACTTTGTTACCCTAGACTATCACGCTGAAGAAGCAAAAGAACTTTATTACGATCTTGTGAGAATCTCAGACAGCCTTGCAGAGTGTTATCGCCCTGGAACTTTCTACAGATGGGGAATTGGCTATCCTCAGCTTAAGGAAGTGAATCCGAGACTTATTTACTGCTGGCTTGGTGGCTTCGGTAACTACGGACCAAGAAGATATGGAGGGAGCTACGACATTCTTGGACAGGCTTGCGGAGGACTTGCAGCCATAACAGGATGGCATGAGGATTTTGGAGGACACCCAACAAAGCATACAAACTGGATTATAGACTGGTACTCTGGGCTCACCTGTACTATTGGATTGCTTGCAGCAGCTCATTACAGAAGAAAAACTGGAGAAGGGACAATGATCGACTTCTCACAGATAAGTGCATCAACAAGAGCCACGGGCTATTCATTCCCGCTCTATGGCAGGTTTGGTGTGGTGAGACAGAGGTGGGGCAACTGGGACACGTTGCTCTGTGTTCATGGAATCATAATGACAGGAAAGACTGACGATCCGGAGCATCCAAACCCGCAGATAAGTGTTGAGAGCAGATACGTTATGGTTTCAGCCTTCCAGGATGAGGACTTCAGAGAACTCTGCTATCTCATAGGCAGACCTGATCTCTGGGAGAAGTACAAGTCCTTCAAAGAGAGGGTAAAGCCCGAGGCTCAGATAGAAATCTACAGAGCTCTTGAGGAGTGGGCATCTGACAAAACAAGGAGCGAGGTTGTTGAGGCTATAAACAATGCTGGGTTGATAGCAGTCCCAGTTATGTCTGCAAAGGACATATATGAGAGTGATCACTTCTGGGAGAGGGGCACGATAAGGTGGGTTGATGATCCATTGTTTGGAGAAGTTTTAACCCAGAACTGGCATTGCAAGCTTAGCGAGACACCACCAAGAACAAAGTGGGTATGGAGACCGATTGGTAGTGACAATATTAGAATATACCACGAACTGCTTGGATATCCAATGAGCAAGCTCAAGGAGTTCTGGGAGAAAGGGATTATCTAAGGAGGTGTAAGAATGGTTTACTACTGGGAATGTGAATGTGGATGGGTCAACTACCTTGATCCATATTATTTCTGGAACTGGGAAGGGAAGGTGAAGTGTGCTGGATGTGACAGCGTTGCAAGATTCAGATTCCTAAACGGCGAGCTGTTGGAAGGACCGACAAAGGTTGATGAGGAGCCTGATGTCTTGCCACTCTATGCAGACAATCCAAACGATGGATATGTTGCATACAAGGTTGGAGTAGAGGGCAAGACGAGACCCTTCTACGGCTTGATGAGAGATCCAAAGACCTATACAGGAGAGGCTAGGGTTAGAACAGAAAATCTGAGGGGTAATTTCATAAGGAGTGCTCCGAATCAGCCGAAGAAAGCTGGTTTTGCAGAGGTCAGGAGATTTGCCTGGATCGACAGAACAAAGAGCAGCGATGTCTGGGGAGAGGACAAGTATCCAGGAAAGCCTGTTTATGGTCCTGATGTGGAGGAGTGATAGCCATGGAGAGTGAGGCGAAGGAAAAATTCAGTTTTCCAGAAGATGCTGGACCCAAGCCACCAATTCTCACTCCAGAGCAGGCTGAATTTATAAAGCAGTTTCCCCACAAGTGCAAGGACTGCAAGTGGCTGAAGCCGATAATTCCTGGCACGGTATTTCCACCAGCAGACCTTGTTGGATACTGCAAGATAATACACTGGCCATTCTACTGGTGTGTTAGCAAATACGTTGTTGTCAAAAACTGCAAATGGTTTGAGGAAAGAAGTGAAGATCAATACCTCAAACACTAAATTTTTAAAATCTTTCTTTTTTCTTTTTATCATGCAAGAATATTTCTGCATTTATGATCCTGCTGTTAGATGTATTGAGGATCAAAGCCATGATAAATGGGAAAAGGCTTGTAGAACCTGCCCGATTTTGGAAGGTCTGAAGTCTGGAAAGGGATGCGCAAGCATAGAATGGTAGGTGAAAGCCATGGTTCACGATTTCGGCAGATTCGGGAATATTCAGGAGATAAAGATGATGGTTGAGAGATGGTACAGCAAATACATGGACATGGGAGATGAAATGGCTGTTCAGATGTTCATGGATGATCTTGAGTCTGTCTTTCCCTACATCACATTTCTCTACCAAAGGGGAGAGATAGACTTTGATGAATACAATGAGTTTCACAGTTTTTGTGAGGAACTGATAGAGAGGCTTATGGAAAAGGCTGGAATTGAAGATATCGACAGATCCTTCCGCTGAAATTTAAATTTTAATTTTTAATCCATTTATGAGGCTAAAGGACATCTTTATTGAGAAGGCTAGAGAGAGGGGAATTGAGAAGATATATGCTCCAAGGCTGAAAAAGTCCGATCCTCTTGCATTTCTCGCTTCCCAGATAGCAAGCGGTAGAATTAGCCTTTACAAGCCGAAAAAATCAAATAGGCTTTGCCTCACGATTTATGGAGAGTTTGTTGAGGGAATTCCAGATGCGTTTGCAGGAAAAGGGGATGGTAAGGCAATTCTGGATAAGAATGATCTTCTTGATTTTTCATCCCGATTCCCCTATATTGTGATAGATTGCAGTTTAAGGGACATTCATTCACAGAAAGAGCTGATCAGCCTTGACAAGCAGATCAGAAAGACTCTCTCTGTTGTTAGAAAATTCATGTGGGATGAGAGGCTTGTTATCACATCCTTCAATTCTGGAATCTCTGCACTACACTACCCATCAACTGAGGATTTTTTGGAGAAAATGGGCTTTAAAAAAGCAGTTCTTCTTGATCCAAATGCTGAGGAGAAGTTCAATGGAGAGAGAGCTGAATGCTTTATAATCGGTGGAATAGTTGACAAATCTGGGAACAAGAAAGGCGCAACAGAGAAAATTTACAGAAGGCTTGAAAAAAGCGGAATAGAGGTTGAAAGAAGAAGAATAGAGCTTAGAGGAGATATAACAGGAGTTCCTGACAGAATAAATCTTATTGCCGAGATTGTGCTTAGGGCGGTGTTGGATGGTTGCGATGTTGAAAAAGCCATATATCTCTCTCAAAACAGAAAGATAGCTAGATGGAGGCTTAGAAAGGAGATTGTTAGAAAGTCTGAGATTGCATCTATCAATGGCAGGAGATTCAGATTTATCAGAAAATCCCTTTTCAAGGATTTATCTGGCTGGCTTAAGATCAATGAGGAGGATTTTTATAGATGCGCAAGAGATATGGGCATTATTGTGATCGATGATAGCTTAACTCCGAAAAGACTTAAAGTAAAACCTTTTTAAATCAACCACATGGATGAGATTGAGAGAATCAGACAGAAAAAGATGCTGGAATTGATTGAAAAATTGAGCGAAAAAGGTGAGAAAAAGATGAAAAGCCAAATTGATCATCCTGTGAAGGTGGATTCAAGAAATTTTGATGAAGTCATCTCCAAAAATGAGAATGTTGTTGTTGATTTCTGGGCTGAATGGTGCATGCCGTGCAGAATGATCTCGCCCATAATCGAGGAACTTGCAAAGGAGTATTCAGGAAGGGTAGTTTTTGCAAAGCTAAACACAGATGAAAATCCATCGCTTGCCGGAAGGTTTGGGATTACAGGAATTCCAACTCTGATGTTTTTCAAGAATGGCAGGGCGGTTGACAAGATTGTAGGAGCCCTGCCAAAGGCTGAGTTGAAAAGATGGATTGAAAGGAACCTGTAGTTATTTTTCCTAGGAAGATTTTTATTGTGAAAGTCTTTTTTAGAGATAATGATAGCGAGGGACGTTGAATTTGAGGGACACCTCATCGATTCAAACATATTCACTAGGGTGCTTGACACGATACTAGACCTTGAAGGAGAATTTGAAATAACCGAATTCAAGATAGGGAAGAGAAAGGAGGACAAGAGCTATGCAAGAATGACAGTTTTTGGTAGAGATGAGAGGCATCTTGATGAAATACTAAAGGAACTTCACAAGCTTGGTGCAAGAATTCCGGATGCGGAGAATGTTGAGCTTTCAAGAGCTCCAGCCAACAGAGTTTTACCGGAAAACTTCTACGTGACAACAAACAATCCCACATACATAAGGCTGGATGGAGAGTGGATTCCTGTTGAGGACATAGGGATGGACAGGGTTATTGTTGTCGAACCAGATAGAAAAAAAGCCTACTGCAAGTTTCTTAATGAAGTTAGAGTGGGAGATCTTGTTGTTGTAGGGGAAAGAGGAGTTAAGGTGATTCCACCTGAAAGACCTAGGAAGTCCTCAACCTTCGAGTTCATGGGAGGATATGTATCGACTGAGAGACCCACTCCAAATGTGATAAAGGCAATTGCAAGAGAAATTGTTGGGGTAAAGAGATCGGGGGGAAAGATAGCAGTAGTAGCAGGACCGGCTGTAATTCACACAGGATGCAGAGACTCGCTTGCAGGGATGGTGAGGGATGGATACGTGGATGTTTTGCTTTCCGGAAATGCCTTGGCTGTTCATGACATTGAGATGTCTCTGTTTGGCACCTCTCTTGGAATGGATATAAAAACTGGAAGACCCGTTCCTGGAGGTAACAGGCATCACATACATGCAATTAGCAAGATAATATCTGTAGGTGGAATTAAGGAGGCTGTGGAAACTGGCATGATAAAGGAAGGTATAATGTACGAATGCATCAAAAAAGGCGTTCCATTTGTTCTTGCGGGATCAATAAGGGATGATGGTCCGTTGCCAGAAGTAATAACAGACACCATGGCTGCAAAAAGGGCAATGAAGGATGCTTTGAAAGGAGTTGAGATGGTTATAATGCTTGCCTCGATGCTCCACAGCATTGCAGTTGGAAACCTGCTTCCCTCGACTGTCAAAACTATATGTGTTGATGCTAATCCATCTACAGTTACAAAGCTTGTTGACAGAGGTAGTCATCAAGCCATAGGAATTGTCACGGATGTTGGGCTCTTCCTCCCAGAGTTGTATGAAAAGATAAAGGAGGTTGAAAAGGAGTTATCCCACAATTAGCTCCCTAACTCCCCTGTTTATTGAAATCTCACCTATTGATTTTATTTTCCTGCATATATCTATAAACGGATAGATGAGCAAGGGATCTTCAGCCCTCTCCCTCATCTTCTCTAAAAACTCATCTTCAAGCTCGTTTGACATCTCAAGAACCTCGTTGGCTCTGTGTATGTTGGAGCTAAGGTACGAATCCATTGCCTTGTTGAACATGTCCTCTACATTTAGCAAGATGTTCTCAAATCTTTTAGAGATTTGATTATAGTCTGGGTGCCTGTAAAGATTCTCTGAGAAATCGAAAAGGGAATCTGCTATCTCCTCAAGGGTTTTTGCTATGATCCTCATGCCGAGTATGCTTCTCAGCTCGCTCCACTTTGATGGTGACATCATGTCCTTGATTATCCTGTTTTCAAGTCTCACAGCAAGCAGATAAAGTCTGTCTGCATCCTCTTCAAGCTTTGAAACATCCTTCAAACCCTCCCTGTCATCTATTCTTATGCAGTCTACTATTGTTTCGATTATTCCTGAAACTATCTGTGACATTCTCTTCAATACTCCCTCAACATCAAATTCTGTTGTGGTTAGGCTTCTCAGCACCATCTTGTCCTCGCATGCGTCAATAACCTCAACACCTATAACATCATGAACTATCCTGCTTATCCTGCTAACAACCTTTGGCGAGATGAGGTTGTCCTTGATAACAATCTCATCAAGACCCTGGATGTACAAGGCTATGAGAAACCTTCTCAGAAAATTCTCATCATACTTTGGCAGGTTTTCAACAACAGCCTTAACTATTTTGTTGTTTTCTGAATACTTCTTTGGAAGTATCTTTATCACATTCTCATCAATGTCCAGAAGTATTTCATCTCCTTGATCAAGCCTATTCCTCTTTATCCAGCTTTTTGGAAGAGAAACCATGAAGCTTGATCCACCGATAAGCTGAAGTTTTCTTACCTCCACATTTATACTCATATGTAGAAATTAAAATATTTTTCCCCATGACTATAATAAATCAGGAAGAATACTTGGGATCATCCTCATATCCGAGAATCAGATCTTGGAGCATTTTGGTTGCAAGACCTATAAGAATCTCATCATCGGCAAGAATCTCCCTTATAATCATCAGAGATGTAGCCTCCTTAAGCTCTTGACTTCTGAGTCTGTCGAGATGTTCAAGAAGCTTCACAGCAAGAGAGTATATTTCTGCCAGTCTTGCATCATCCTCTTCGTCAAATTCCTCCTCGTCAATCTCTATCTCCATAATCTCCTCAAATTCGTCCATTGCTTTCCCACTTATTTCAGAATTTAAATACCTTTTCTCTCATCTCGTGTCAATTTCTTTCCCTGCATCAGCATCCTTGACAAAGCCTAAGAGGTAAACCTCAGGATACGAACCAACAAGCTGAACAGCATTTCCCTTTTCAAGGTTTCTTATAACCGTGTGTGGAACACTCATGACACCCCACCTTTCAGCCAAGGCTGGAAATTCCAAGCTCTCGATCATTTCAGCAGCTATTCTTTCACTTGCCATTGCAAACTGATGGGCTAAAAGCACAGCCTTCGGACAGTATGGACAGGTTGGTGTAACGTAAACCTCAATTTTAAGATTGCTGTTTAGCTTTTGAAGCTCTTCTATGGTTTTCTCGCTAATTTCAAGTTGTCTTCTTGAGACATACATTATATCCTTTATCAATGCCGTGAATTCATATCCTGACGGCAAGCCTGTAAATCTCACCCTTGAGTCAAGCTCTCCTTCTGAATCAACTACAACAATTGAGGGAGCATGAAAAATGCCTAAATCTTTTGCA
Source organism: Geoglobus sp. (assembly GCA_015523645.1). Taxonomy (GTDB): domain Archaea; phylum Halobacteriota; class Archaeoglobi; order Archaeoglobales; family Archaeoglobaceae; genus Geoglobus. The sequence goes on from WAJY01000241.1 coordinate 20,679, forward strand.
ATCTCATCATGAATGCTGTGCATTTCTAGCTCTATCTTGTCAGAAAGTTCTGCAACCTCCTCAAGAAGTTGCTTGGCATCTCTGCAGTGAGCACATCCTTCATCCTCAGTCAGAAAGAGATTGAGCTTGACGTTGTCTATGAGAATTTTTTCAAACTCCTCTTTCAGATACCTCTTGTCCTCCTCTCTTATCATACCCATTTGTTCCACCTTAAACTGCTTTAGCCTACTAATATTAATACCTTAGCTCTTCAGTCAAAACTTGCAATTTATTCAGAAGATTTTAATATCAGGCAATCCATTGAAAGAACGATGGATACGGAGATATGGGTTGAGAAATACAGACCAAGAACCCTTGACGAGGTTGTAGGTCAGGATGAAGTCATAAAGAGACTTAAAGGATATGTGGAAAGAAAGAACATACCCCATCTCCTTTTCTCAGGACCACCCGGAACTGGAAAGACAGCAACATCAATAGCCCTAGCCAGAGATCTTTTTGGAGATGTCTGGAGGGACAACTTTATCGAGATGAATGCCAGTGATGAAAGGGGAATAGATGTTGTGAGGCACAAGATCAAGGAGTTTGCCAGAACTGCTCCCATTTCCTCACCCTTCAAAATAATATTTTTGGATGAGGCTGATGCACTTACCCCTGATGCACAGGCAGCTCTCAGAAGGACAATGGAAATGTATTCAAGAACATGCAGATTTATTTTGAGCTGCAACTATGTTAGCAGGATAATCGAACCAATTCAGAGCAGGTGTGCTGTGTTCAAGTTCAAGCCGATATCAAAGGATGCTATGAAGAGAAGGCTAATTGAAATATGTGAGAAAGAGGGTTTGGAGATTGACGATGAGGCACTGGAAGCCCTGATTTACATTTCGGGAGGGGACTTCAGGAAGGCAATAAATGCCTTGCAGGGAGCATCTGCCCTCGGACAGAGAATTGATGCGAACATGATCTATCAAATCACAGCCACAGCCAAGCCTGAGGAGATTGAAAAGCTCATTGAAACTGCAATGAAAGGAGATTTCCTTTCTGCTAGGGAATTTCTTGATTCTCTAATGATAGAGTATGGCATGAGTGGTGAGGACATAGTATCACAGCTTTACAGGGAAATAATTGGTTCAAAGCTTGATGAAGCGGTGAAGGTGGTTTTGATTGACAAGCTTGGAGATGTGGACTTCAGAATAACGGAAGGTGCCCATGAAAGAATTCAACTGAGTTCATACCTGGCATATCTAACCCTGATTGGAAAGAAAAAGAAAAGTAAAGGAGACTGAGTTAAATTTCGCTCTGAGAGTTTTCAGAATCTCTTAAGATTCTGGGTAAAGTATATATTTAACTAAAGTGTTGAAGTCAAATACCATGAAGGCAAAGGACATCATGAACAAGGATGTCATATATGCAGAACTTCCAAATACCAGAGATTATGTACTGGAGCTTTTCAAAAAACACGGTATATCCGCTGTGCCAGTATTAAAGGAGGGTAAGCTGGCAGGAATCGTGACAAGAAAAGACATTTTGAGAAAGATTGAGGAAGATCAGCTTGCATTATTAATGACCCCAAATCCCAAGTATGTTACCCCAGACACTGATTTCTACCAGGTTGTTGGCATTCTAGCCACAACCCACTTCAGAAGACTTCCAGTTGCTGAAAATGGTGAGCTTGTGGGCATCATAACTGTAAGGGATGTTATAGAGATTATCGGGGAGATGGGGATAGAGAAGAGCATAGCAAACTACATCAAAACCACAACAGTATGTGTTTGGGAGGAGACTCCCTTGAATGTGGCTGGGGAGATAATGAGAATTGCAAACACTGAGGCTTGTCCGGTTCTAGATAGTTCTGCAAGGGTTGTTGGTATCATTGATGAAAAGATACTGCTGACAGAAACACTGATAGAGGATTTCATTGAATCAAGAGAGTATGTGTCTTCAAGTGACATCGATGATACTTGGGCTTGGGACGGTGTTAGAGATTATGCTGTGAAGTACTTTGAGGTCAGCGTGATAAAACTTCCGAAAGAACCTGTGAAAGACTACATGAAAAAGCCTGTTTTTGCAAACCTTCAGACATCCGTTTCAAAGGTTGCAAGAGAGATGTGCAGAAATGATCTTGACTACATTCCGGTTCTTGATGCGAATGACAGGTTTGTAGGCTTAATTTCCGACAAGGATGTGCTGAACAGCATAACAGAGATTGGTGAGAGCTTAGTACCTTCTCAGAGCTGACTCAAAGAGAGAACCCCTTGATGCCAGTAGATCGAGGATTAGATTGTAGCATTCTTCCTTGACAACATTCAAAGGCTCCTCTGCATTAAC
>WAJY01000242.1 GCA_015523645.1 Geoglobus sp.
CACAACAACGGAGTTTTTGGGTTAACAACAGGTCAGTTCACCGCAACAACACCCAAAGGTAGAAAGACAAGAAGCACACCCTACGGAAACCCTGAGGAGCCAATAAATCCCTGTCTTATAGCCTTGGTTTCAGGGGCAACTTTTGTTGCAAGAGCCTATGCAGGAAAGATGAAGCATCTTGAAGAGGTAATGGTCTCTGCAATTACCCACAAGGGCTTCTCATTTGTTGAAATACTTCAGCCATGTGTAACATTCTACAACACTTGGAGCCTTTACAACAAATCCGTTCATGAGATCGATACTGCCAATGACTTTGATGAGGCATTGAAAATAGCAATGGACTCATTTGCAATCGGAATTATCTACAAGGTTGAGAGAGAGACCTTTGAGGATTTGATGATCGAGAGCTACAGAAAGGAAGGATAGAAAAATATTATATTTCATTTGGAACATCAGTTTTTAAAGCATCGAAAAATTCAGTGGGGAGTAGGGATGAGGTTCTTTGCAATTGGATTTGGACAGGCAGGAGGAAAAATACTCGATCTATTCATGGAGAATGAGAAGCTAAGGGGTTCAAATGCTCTTAAGGCTTTGGCTGTAAACACAGCAAGAACTGACTTGATGGGGCTGAAACACATTCCTGTCAAAAATAGGGTTTTGCTCGGTCAGACAGTTGTTAAGGGACACGGTGTTGGAACGGACAACAAGCTTGGAGCAAAAATCGCTCAAGATGAGATCGAGACTGTTTTGAATGCGATAGATGAGATGGGGACTCATGAGATTGACGCATTTTTAATAATCTCAGGTTTGGGTGGTGGAACTGGAAGCGGTGGATCTCCTGTTCTGGCAAAATATCTTTCCGAGATGTATTCGGAGCCTGTTTATGCAGTTGGTGTTCTTCCGGCTCCAGAAGAGGGCAAGCTTTACTCCCTTAATGCTGCAAGAAGCATGGTAACCCTGCTTAAGTATGTTGACAATCTCATTCTAATTGACAATGGTGCCTGGAAGTTTGAGGGATTGAGTTTGAAGGAGAGCTTTGCAAAGATAAATGAAGAGATAGTTAGGAGGTTGGCAGTTTTAGCAAGGGCAGGAGAGCCAATTGAGGAGGATCTGGTTGGAGAGATGGTTGTGGATAGCTCTGAGGTAATAAACACGCTCAAAGGTGGTGGAATATCCTCCATAGGATACGCAACCCTTCCAATAGTTCAGAAGAAAAAATCAGGATTTTTCGGAGTTTTCAGGAGAAAGCAGGAGCGTCTAATTACACCGGAAGAGGACAAATCAACGATAATATCCAACCTTGTAAGGAAAGCAGCTTTGGGAAGACTGACAATACCCTGTGATATAAGGAGTGCTGAAAGGGCATTGGTTCTTGTTGCCGGTCCTCCAGAGCAGCTCGACAGAAAGGGAATTGAAAAGGCAAAGCTCTGGATAGAGGAGCAGATAGCAGGTGTTGAGGTAAGGGCTGGAGACTATCCGACGAGAAAAACAAAACATGTCGCTGCGCTGGTTGTTCTTGCAAATGTAACAGAAATACCGAGGGTCAGACAGCTTCAGAAACTTGCAGCAGAAGCTAAGGACGAGGTGGAGATAGCAGAGAAGGAGAGGATTGAAAAAACAATATCTCTATTTGAGGAGGAGGATCTGGAGCCCCTATTTTAACTCCATAAGCTCTTTTATTGCAAATGGAATTTTTTCAGCAACCTCAATGGCTGTGAATGCGTATCCTTTTTCACCATAGCAAATATCCCCCGCATACCCGGTTACAAAGGCAGAAGCACAGGCTGAATAAAACGGATCCTCGTTTACAGCAAAAAAAGCTCCAGCTACACCAGCCAGAACGTCCCCCGTGCCGCCAACAGTCATCCCTGCATTCCCTGATGTGTTGTATTTCAGTCTCTCTCCATCTGTTATAACATCCCTCACACCCTTCAGCAGTATCGTCAAGTTCCCAGACTTTGCAGCAGATTTGACATTTTCAGGTGTTGCTGGAATGCCGAATGTTCTGAGAAACTCATTTGAGTGGGGTGTAAGTATCGCCTTGCAATGAATCTTGCTTGTTAATCCACCAGCATCAACAACCATCTTCTCAACATGTCTTGATATCTCCTCTGCAATCTCTCCCTTGTCTACAGTTCCCATACCGAATACAACAACATCATGGTTTTCAGCAAGTTTTACTATCTCATCCACGTTTTCAAAAGTTATCTCAATACCTGAGAGCTTTCTTGGAATTATTTCAGGAGAGAAGGAGCTTATCTGAGCGTATATGCTTTCTGGAACGGCAATTGTTACCAAATCTGCTCCTGCTTTCAGTGCGGAAATTCCAGCCAAGAATGGAGCTCCAACGTAAGGTGAGCCGCCAACTATCAAAATCTTTCCATGCATTCCCTTGTGTCCTCTTTCATATCTCTTGAAGGCGAGTCTTAAATCTCCAGGACCAGCTAGAGTTTCAAAAAACTCAGGTATGCCTATGTCCGCAACCACCACCTCACCACAGAGCTCTGGATTCTTCAAAATCCCCGGCTTTAACTTGTGAAATGTAACAGTTAAATCTGCTTTAACAGCAAGGCTGTATTCGCCTGTGTCAGCATTCAATCCGCTTGGCACGTCAACCGAGACTTTGAAGGATGAAATACTGTTTATTTCCTCGATAATTTCATCATATGGCTTTTTTGGTTTTCCTTTCAAGCCTGTTCCGAGAAGGGCATCTATTACAACATCAGCATCCCTAGTCCTATGTTCATCCCACTTGTAGATTGGATAGCCAGCCTTTCTCAGTATCTCCAAGTTCTTTAATGCTATATCGCTCTTTACATCCCCTGCAAGAACTATGTCAACGCTAAAGTTTTTCAGGAATCTTGCTGTAACAAATCCGTCCCCACCATTGTTTCCTGTTCCTGCAAAAATTATGACTTTTCCCTTCGAAAACCTCTTTCTTATCTCATCTGCAACTGCCTTTCCCGCATTCTCCATCAGCTGAAGTCTAGACAATCCGTAATACTCGCAGTTTAGATCCAAAGCTGCCATCTCTGAGGATGTGATAAAGTCGTTCATGGTGTCTGGTGAGCTTTGAGCGTATATATCACTTTTCGTTAAATGCAATTCAAAAAAGTTCAATCCAGAATTTTTTACCAAAAAGTTTAAATATCTTACCTATTTAGTTTTATTCATGGTAGAGTTTGGTGACAATCAGAACAGGATTGGTGTTGCAAAGGGAACTGAATTCGAGGAATACAATGAGAAGGAGTTCATGGGAGAGTGCAGTGAGGTTGGACTTTATCTCGCAATAGCAAGGCAGGCAGAAAGGGAAGGATATCCAGAGATAGCCAACATTCTGGTGAGAATTGCCATGGATGAGGCATACCACGCATCAAGATTTGCAGAGTTGAATGGAAAAATAAAGGACACTCTGAAGGAGAGCCTCGAGTACATGCTGAATGGAGAGATGAACGCCAATGTTCACAAGAGGAAGGTTGCCGTTGAGGCAAAGGAAAAGGGAATCGATGAAGTCCACGACATCTGGGATGAGGCATCAAGAGACGAATACAGGCACGCTCAGGCACTAAAAGGCTTGCTTGAGAGATACTTTAAGGAATAATTTTTTAAAATTTCTTTTTTAATTATTTTTGTGAAATCCATATATCTACCCCTCCACTATGGAAAAGCACCCTACTGGCTTTTAAACAAAATGAGAAGACTTGCAAAGCCGATAATATCCTTGATCATTGATGAACACGGAGAAAGGGAGTTTCTGAGAAGAATGTCAGATCCCATATTTTTCCAGAGCTTTTCAAATGTTCTTGGTTTTGACTGGAACTCATCAGGTTCAACAACCGTTTTGATTGGAGTTCTTAAAAGCGTTCTAAATTCCGAGGATTTTGATATAAGAATTGCTGGTGGTAAGGGTGAAAAAGCTGTAAAGACGATTGAGGAGATTGAGAATCTTTCAAAAGATCTTTCCCTGACTGAAAAGAGGATTGAGGAGTTGATAAGGGCAAGCAGACTGTCTGCAAAGGTTGATAGCGCTGCATTGCAGGATGGCTACTCAATCTATCACCACTCAATCCTCTTCTCAAGAAGGGGCTGGGTTGTCATACAGCAGGGGATGAATGGAAATGTTAGGCTTGCAAGAAGATATCACATCTCAGGAAAGCTGAGGGTAGAAGAGCCACATTCGGGCATAATCTCGGAGAGGTTTGAGAAAAGCGTTATGGATCTAACATCAAAGGAAAGTAGAGAGGTGAGAGAGACCATACTTGACATTGTAAATGATGGGACATACAGAATAGAGTATTCAAAGATTCTTTCAATGAGGGAATACAGGGAGAGCTTGATTCCAGTAAAAGTTAACTGGGGGGCACTTGAAAAAGCCTACAATTTACAGCCTGAAAGCTTTGA
>WAJY01000243.1 GCA_015523645.1 Geoglobus sp.
AGCTATGCTTTTAGGACTTCTCCTGATCCTCCTCCTTCTCTTTCCATCTGAAGTGTATTTCTGATTTGGTCCAGGTTTCTTGTAGTTTTGATACTTCGGTGGTACAAGTCTTGTCTGTCCTCTCCTATTTTTTATTTTGATCCACTGGGTTGTGCCCGTTTTTCCCATATCCCAGCCTTTCTCAATGCAATTTAAAAAAATTTTGGTTATTTTACCGAATGGCTTTTACCTGAGAAGAACTTTAGAGAGATAATGCAAAATAATAAATATCGCAGGCTTGTAGAGTTTTGTGAATGGTAAGAAGGGCTAAGCTTGTTAATGATGCAGTGGAACTTGTACCTGTTTTACAGCTCTTCTCCACAGAAACCTACAGGAAAGTTTATGAAACACTCCTCAACGAATGGAAAACCTATGATGAGCTTAAACAGCTCTATGGAGATGGGGTTGATGAGGCATTAAAGATTCTGAAAAACGCAGGAATGCTTGAAGTTAAGTGGAGAATGCCGTCAGAACCGGTTAGCAAGCCAGAGAAGGAATATCATGTCAGCTACACACATCTGAGCATAAACGTTTACATTTCCCTGAAAGACCTCAACACAATTCTCAATGCAATCTTCATGGCTGAGGATGAGGAGAGCGAGATAGTTGGGAAGATTGTGGAACAGATAGCAAAGGGGAGAATGTCTGTTCAGCACATAAGCAGAGAAACAGGCATGGATTCGTTGTTCATCAGGGCTATTGCAAAGAAGTCTCTGAAGCTTTCTCTAAAGGGTCAGCTCGTTGAAATGGCAAAGGAAGATGAGCTATAGCATAAAGCAGATGCTTGACAAGCTTAAATGGCACCCTAAATTCGATTTTTCCCGTGTTGTGGTTAGATACGTTGACAGACCGAAGGGTTTGAGCGAGCTTAGGGGAAATGAGATCAGGGATGTGGGTCACAAGTTCATATACACTGAAAGTTTTGCCATTCCCCATCACAGGGTTGTGGAGATAATCTATGACGGAAGGGTAATCTGGAAAAGATAAAGTTATAAGGAAGGACATTGTTTTTTGGAAGATGCCTGTGAGAAGCAGATTTGAAAAGGAGATGGATGAGATAGCTTTAGCATTGACAAGCTCAATGGATTCTGATGAGAACATATTCATTTATGACATACTTGTTGATTATGCCCACGTTCTAATGCTCGCAAAACGTGGAATAATAAGTGAGAAATCAGCCGCCAGCATCTTTCGGGCTTTAAAGAAAATAATGGAGGATGGCTTTGATTCTCTTTCAAAAAGCTATGAAGACGTTCACGAGGCAATTGAGGCTAAGATTACAGAGATTGCGGGAGAAGATGGAATGTGGTTGCATACAGGAAGGAGCAGAAATGACGAGGTTGCAACCTGTCTCAGAATGTATGCAAGGGACAGAATCCTCCAAGTTCTCTTCACCCTTTTGGACTTAAGGTCCACACTGCTGAGGCTAGCAAAAAAGCACATGAATGATATAATGCCGGGATTTACCCATTTGCAGTATGCCCAGCCAACTAAGCTGTCCCATCACATCCTAGCATATCATGATATGATTACGAGGGACTTTGAGAGGTTTTTAAATGTCTTTGAGAGAACAAATCTCTCTCCTCTTGGATCTTCAGCATTCTCAGGAACATCTTTCAACATTGACAGGGAGATGACAGCAAGATTGCTTGGGTTCAATGGAATAGTTGAGAATTCTTTGGATGGTGTCTCTTCTCGTGATTTTCTGATTGAATGTGTATTTGCCTGCTCATCTCTTATGCTCTCTCTAAGCAGGATATGTGAGGAGTTGATACTATGGGCGAGCGAGTTTGACTTTATCGAGCTTCCAGATGAGTTCTCTTCCTCTTCAAGCATCATGCCTCAGAAAAAGAACCCTGATACTGCTGAGCTTATTAGGGCTAAGGCTGGAACCCTGATTGGTTTGCTCACATCTGCAATGTCGATATACAAGGCAATGCCTTTTGCATACAACAGAGACTTTCAGGAGATGAACAGCTTGCTTTATTCTGCATTCGAAATTGCAATTTTGTCCTCAAGGGCTATGTCTGAGATGATAGAAAGAGCGAGGTTCAAGACCGATGTTATGGAGAAAAAGGCTGGGAAGAGCTTCTCAATCGCAACTGAGATAACAAACATCTTGACTGAGAAGGGCATACCTTTCAGAGTTTCCCACAAAATTGTTGGTGAGCTGGCAAAAAATGAAATCTTCAGTCCAAAGGCAGAAGATGTTCTGAGAGTTGCAAGAAAGTTCGGTTTTGACGTTGAACTGAGTGACTATGAGCTTGAAAATGTGAGTAATTGCAGATTGGCTGTTGAAAAAAGGAAATCTGTTGGAGGGACATCCTCTGAAAACATAGAAAGAATGATAAAATCTAGAGTTGAGGCTCTTGAGAGAGATGAAGAAAATCTGGCAAAGCTGAAGGCTGAGATTGATTCTGCTATTGAGGAGCTTTGGAGAGAGGTTGAGGCTTATGAAGGCAAAATGGGTTAAAATAAAAGCTAAGGGAAGAATTTTTGAAGGAATAGCCATGCCTTCTGAGGAAGATAAAATTGTTTTAAAGCTGGAGAGTGGATACAATGTGGGTTTCTATAATTATGAGATAGTTGAGGAAAAAGACTTGGAGATAGAAGCTGTAACACCTCCTGAAGTAAAAAGGAAAGAGGGGCTGAAAGATGTAAAGGTTATATCTACAGGGGGAACAATAGCGAGCAAGGTTGATTATACAACTGGAGCGGTAACAAGTCAGTTCACAGCTGAGGAAATAGTATCAGACATCCCGGAGCTTGCGGAGATATGCAACATAGATGCAGAGCTTCTCTACAACATACTTAGCGAGAACATGAAGCCTGAGAACTGGATAACCCTTGCTAGGAGGGTTTACAGATCAATTAAGGAAGGCTATGAGGGTGTGATAATAACCCATGGCACAGACACCATGCACTACTCCTCCTCAGCCCTAGCCTTCATGCTGAGAACACCAAAGCCTGTTGTTTTTGTTGGGGCTCAGAGAAGCAGTGACAGACCGAGCAGCGATGCAAGCATGAACATGATCTGTTCAGCCCATGCAGCACTGAGCGATCTTGGTGAGGTTGTTGTAGTCATGCACGCAACAACCAGTGATGATTTTTGCCACATTCACAGGGGTGTTAAGGTAAGGAAGAATCACACATCAAGGAGAGATGCCTTTCAAAGCATAAATTACCCACCTATAGGGAAGGTGTGGATGGATGGGAGGATTGAATGGATTGGAGAGAGGTTCAGAAGGAATGAAAGGGAGCTTGAGCTATACGACAAGCTTGAGGAGAAGGTAATTCTGATAAAATACTTTCCGGGTTTGAAGCCAGATATTCTCGACTACTATTATGAAAATGGATACAGGGGATTTGTAATTGAGGGAACAGGACTCGGGCATGTGTCAACAGACTGGATAGAAACCTTGGAGAGAATAGCTGAGAACAGTCTTGTTGTCATGACATCCCAATGTCTTTGGGGCAGGGTTTGTGACAGGGTTTATGACACAGGCAGGTACTTGCTTAAGGCTGGTGTAATTGAGGGAGAGGACATGCTTCCAGAAACTGCATTGGTAAAGGTCATGTGGCTTCTTGCAAATTACGATCTTGAGGATGCAAGAAAGCTTGTGAAAGAGAATCTTGTGGGTGAGATAAATTACAGAACATCCTACTGATTTGATGTTTTGAAGGTAATTGCACTTCCCTTTGCTATAAGCTCATCACCCCTTCTCACTCTAAGATCATAGAAAACCAATCTCTTCCCATGAACCCTTTCAGCCTCTCCTACCAGCTTGTCGTCAACAAATGCTGGCTTGAGATAATCTATTTTTATTGTCACCGCAACTCTCCTTGTATCATAATTTGCAGCTAGAGCCAGTGCAGAGTCTGCGATTGAGAAGATGAAAGCTCCATGAGCAGTTCCATGTAAGTTTGTAAACTCCCTTCTAACCCTGCCTGTCACTCTTGCATACCCCTCTCTTACCTCCTCGACCTCTATTCCCAGATGGCTGGAAAAGCTGTCAGATCTCATTGGCTTTTCCTCTTGCAACCTTCATAAGCTCAAGGGTTCTCTTGAGTCTTTCAGCGTCTCTTTTCTCTGCCAGCTCCCTTAATTCACCTCTGTATGCCTCAACATCAACCTCTCCTCTCTCAGCAAACTCATCTATGAATCTTCTGTAAACCCCAACCAGGTCATGAATCAAGCTAATGCTGTACTCCCTTCCCTGTATCTTCAGGCAATCAACTCCCCTTCTTATCATCTCGGGTATCTCATCAAGCAAAAGGAACATGTCGTTTGGAAGCTGAAAATGTGATGCATAAATCTCCTCACCGCTCAATCTCCAGTCAAAGAGACATGGTCTGAAGCAAACACCACCTCTGTTTGGACTGCCTATGTAATAAGCCTTCCCATCAAGATCCTCATATCTTAATGCCTTGTAGCTACTCATCCAGCATCTGCCGAGATATGTAAAATCAGTATTTGCATGAATCAAAACCTCAACCCCCATTCCAGTATAGGCTTTTATTTCCATCATCTCCTCTATACTCATCTTGCAATCTGCAACAAACATGTCTGCTCCTGATTCTTTGTATAGAAGAGCCTCTTCCTTGTTCAGAATGCTTGCTCCGATGCTTGCAACAATTTTAAGATCTGGATATCTTTCTTCGGTTATTCTCATCAATCCTATGTCGTTAAGAATTATTGCGTCGATCCCAATGCTGTAAAGGAAATCAAGTCTTTCGACAAACATCCTCTCCTCTCCTGCCTTTGGCATTGCATTCACAGCAGCTCTAAGGTATCCGCCATAATCATGCGCAATATTGACTGCTTTTTTCAGCTCCTCATCACCCATCTCGTATTTTTTGCTTCTCCTGCTCCATCCCTTGACTCCAGAATAAACGCTATCAGCTCCAGCCCTAAAAACAGCCTCAACCATTTCAACACTTCCGCCTGGTGCGAGCAATTCAACCACAATCATCACCTCGAAACATAAATCTGCCCGGCTTTGTTGAAGTAATATCCATTTGCTATTCCATTCTCTGAAAGAGCCTTGAGGGATTCAAAATCGGACCTTGAAAAACCATCATCAATGAGCCTTCTGTAAATGCTACCAACCCTCTCTCTGTATCCGATTCTTTCGGTTACAGCCTCAATTCTGAATGCATCGGCAAACTCAAGCTTGTCAATGTGCTCGTACATGCATATGTCCTTCCCGCTTAGCGTTGCATGTCCGAAAGGCTTTAAAACTAGATCTTCGCTTTTGAAGTACATCTCTTCCCTGCAAATCTTTGGGCAATCCCTTCCGACAATCTTAGAAAACCTCTTCAAGAAGCACTCGTGACCTATTCCAACAGGAATCTTTCCATGAACAACAACCTCTATCTCCACTCCCACGTCCTTCATCTTCTCAATGTCCTCAATGGAAAGCTCGTATGCTGGAACGATTCTTGAAACTCCTATGCTGTATAGCAGTTCTGCAGTTGAGACTGTGTATATGTTTGTCAGACCACCTGCATGCACCTTGACATCAGGGTACTCCTTTGTCAGATACCTTATTATCCCAAGGTTGCTCGCCTCGATAGCATCACAGAGATCAGAAACGGTTTCAACGAGCCTGTAAATCTTTTCTAGATCTTTGTTTCTTGGGACTGCGAAGGTGGTTACGTATGTCTTCTTTTTCAGTGATCTCAGAATCTCAATACCTGCCTCAAGGTCATGAAGATTGGAGACGAAATTTCCCTCGTATTCCCAGCAGTAGGGCATTCCGAGATAAATTCCATCATAGGGTTTTATGCTGCATTCGCTCATCCCCTCAAGGTTTGGGATGTTTGTTGTCAGTTCCATGCTCTATCACCCCCATTCCCTTGATCTGCCTGATCTCATACTTAAGCAGATCTCCACCAACATCATACTCAATGAGCTTTGGCTTGAACGTTACACTTCCAACCCTCTTCTGGTTATAAAACACCTCCCATTTTTTCCCGCATTCCATCCTACACTCCCCATCTCTCTTTACACTTTTTCCTGAAAGGTAAGAGGAGAGGAAGCATTTTCCCTTGTAGAACATCTCAACAAATGCCTTCCTGAAAACTTCGATTTTCACATCTTTTTTTTCAAAGCTCTCCACCTCTTCATTCAATTCTGGTGGTAAAACCACAGCATATGCTCCAAGCTCCTCATAAAACTCCAGATCGTGATTGTTCAGCGGGTTTAACCCAACACTAGCTGTTACCTTCTTTTCTCTTGAAATCCTTGCAATTGAAGCTATTTCATTCAGAACCACATGTTCGTGCTTCAAAGCCTTGCACATTCTTTCAAGATCCTCAGACTCCCTAACCCTATTCAGAACGACAGTGACCTCTTCCATCCGGTTTATCTCATCCAGAGTGTATGCCTTTTTGTCTGAGTATCTGCTGTAGCCCTTTAATCCGACAAACCTCACGATAGCCAATGATTTATCATGATTTATAAGTTTTGTCTTGTGTAGAGGGTTTTTGAAAAACCGTAATCGGAAAATTTTTTACCAATGACATTTGCTTTTGTTTATGGACAGGGTAACTCTAGCGCTGATCCTTTTTGTTCTCACAATTGCAGGTGTTGCTGGAGCTATAGTTTACTTTCTTGGACTCATCTTCCTCCTTAAACTAGTTTTTGGCTTGGTTTATCTAGGATTGGCTTTGATGTTTGCTCTGATGTTAGTCATAACTCTCTACGCTAGATCATTTAAGTATGCATTTCTTTCAGCTGTGGCATTCTTGCTGTCACTCTATGGACTTTATAATATTTATATATGGAATGCTTATGGAGTTGGCGGAGTGGCTTTGATCTTCCTAATCTCTTTCATTCTATTCATCTGGTACATAAGTGAGCCTGATCTCACAATAAGGGAGAGATTTTCAAGTGCGGAATCTCTTCTGAATGCTGGTAACTACAGAGCAGCAGGAAGAAAGTTTGAGAAAAGGGGTGAATACGCTAAGGCAGGAGATGCTTATCTGAAAGCAGGGTTGCTTGAAAGTGCAGCATGGGCATATGAGAAGGCTGAAAAGTATGAAAACTCAGCAGAGATTTACAAAATGATTGCGGAAAGGGAAAAAGATGTTTATTACTGGAAAGAAGCCTATGAAATGTACAAGAAAGCGGGAAAGCTTAGAGAGGCTGTTGAATGCTTGGAAAGGTATGCTCAGGACGAGCCATGGTACTGGGAGGATGTTGCTGAACACTACAAAGAAATAGGAGATCAAGCAAGGTATAAAGAGGCTCTGAGGAAGTCACTTGAGTACTACAAGAAGGAGGCTGAGGAAGAGGGTGTTTTCTGGGAAGATGTTGCTAAAACTTATGAGCTGCTTGGCGAGGATGAGCTTGCAAAGGGAGCTTGGGCAAAATTTGCGAGATACTGTGAAAAGGAGGCTGAGCAAGATCCATCTTGGCTCAAGCATGTGGCTGAGGCTTATGAAAAGCTTGGGATGAATGAGAAGGCTGAAGAGGCAAGAAAAAAGTATGAAGAATACAGGAGAGGTGTTGTGGAAAAGCATTAGGCTTTTCTTTTAAAGAAAAATCGTGGAAACATTTATATAATTTACAGCAGAAGCTAGCGAAATTGAAAGGTAGGTGTTTGAAATGGAATTTGAAAGGAAACCACCTGTAAAGGTTGGAGATGTAAGAGAAGTGAGGATTGAGAGCATCGGAAGTGGTGGAGACGGCATAGCGAGAATAGATGGCTATGTTGTGTTTGTGCCCGGTGTGAAGGTTGATGAGATTGTGACAGTAAGGATTACCAAGGTTTTGAGGAAGTACGGTTTTGCAGAAGTTGTTAATTAGAGCTCTTTCGCAAGTTCCTCAATGTCACTTATCAGCTTCTTAATTTTTGCAAGGTCTTCTTTCATCTTTTTTATTTTCTCCTCAGCCCCTTCAGGTATTACAGCTCCGTATTGGGATGGTTCGATTAATCCTGAATGTTCTAGGACTCTGAGAGAATATCTAACCTTGTGCTTTGGCATGTTCAGCAACTCTGACAGCTTGAAAATACCGATTGGCTGGTTTTTCATGACTGTTTTCAGAACTATAAAATGTCTAAGCGCTATTTCCGATTCGCTCTTCAATTTTCTCAAAGCCATTCCTAATCACCTGAAAATAGAATGAAAAAGGAAATATTTTAATCTTCTCCAACAGGATGATAGACTATCTCAATCCCTGCTTCCTTTAAAAACTCTATTCCCCTTTCATCGGCATATTCACTCCCGTAGACAACCTTTTTTATTCCGGCGTTTATTATCATCTTTGCACACATTATACAGGGCTGATGGGTTGTGTAAAGTATGGCTCCTTTTATGCTGACACCATGGTAGGCAGCTTGAATTATTGCGTTTTGCTCCGCATGAACAGCCCTGCAAAGCTCATGCCTCTCTCCAGAAGGGACCTTAAGCTGTTCTCTCAGGCATCCTATATCGAGACAGTGAGGCAACCCCATTGGAGCACCATTGTATCCAGTTGAAAGTATTCTTTTATCTTTAACAATAACAGCCCCAACGTTCTGTCTCAAGCATGTTGAGCGCTTTGACACGACCTTTGCAATTTCCATAAAATAATCGTCAAGATCTGGTCTCTTTTCGGGCATAGCTCTTTTTTCAGCATACCCAAGTTAAAGGTTTTCCCGAACAATTTTTGAGCAGATGCAAATATTGCTAAGCATGAAGCTGGTGATTTGTAGCAAGAAGGACATCGCAAGCCAAAACATAAAGAACGCAATGCTTAACATTCTTGACTTTGAAAAAAGATCAATTGATGGAGTGGAGTTTTACTTTTCCGAGAAATTGATTATTGCTGAAGTTGAAGAGAGGCTCATATATGCTGACAGAATTGATGAGAGGCTTTCGAAGCTTGTTGAGTTTGATGAGCTAATCTTTATCTCTAGGCACTCAAGCAAGGATGGCAGGAAGATAGTAACAGTCCACTCAACAGGAAATGTTGGAAGGGCTGAATTTGGAGGAAAGCCCTACAGTCTCGCTAAGCCATCTCCTCTCACTATGAAGAATTTTGCCCTTCTCGCAAGCAAGAAAGTTGAGGAGACGGAATATGAGTTCACCATGGAGGCGACACACCATGGTCCTTCAGAAATCTCACTTCCCTCGGCTTTTTACGAGATAGGTTCGACTGAGGAAGAATGGAGAGATGAGGAGATTGCCAATCTTGTTGCAGAGTCTATTGTAGGGGCAGTTGAAAAGCTGGGAGAATGGAAGGTTGCAGTGGGAGTGGGAGGCACTCACTACATACCGAGACAGACCGAGATTGAGGTTAGCACGATTTTTGCATTCGCCCACAACTTTCCAAAGTACACATTTAATGATCTCAGTAAAGAATTTCTTGAGTATGCATTTGATTTGAGCGATGCAGAGCTTTTCATAATTGATGAGAAGTCGGTCAACTCTAGGATTAAGAGCTTGGTAAAAGAGGTTGCTGAGAAAAAGGGGGTGGAGGTTCTGAAATCTAAGGAGGCAAAGAAGCATGTTATTTGACATTAATTGTAATACAAATTTATTTATACCCAGATTCCGATTACTTTATCAATGAAATTAACCGCAACTGTTCTTCCGATCAAGGTTGGAAGGTATTCTGTTGTCCTAAATCATGATGATTCAGCCGAAATTGGGGTTGTGGAAGGAGATAGGGTTAGAATTTCTTTTAGAGGGATGGATGTTTCGGCGAGTGTTCAGATAGCCACTGGATTGATAGCAAGGGGAAAAATCGGAGTGTATCTTGACGTGTCCGAGGAGCTTGGCATTGAGGAAGGAGATGATGTTGACGTGCACCCAGTCTCAAGACCCTTGAGCGTTGAGTTAATAAGGAAAAAAATTGAGGGAAAAAAGCTTGGGAGAGAAGAACTTTACGAGATAATAGAGGATATTGTGGAAAACAATCTCACTGAAATTGAACTGACAGCATTTGTTCTGTCCAATTACCTTGTAGGCATGGATTTTGATGAGATTGAGTGGATGACAAGAGCGATGATAGAGACTGGAGAGACCATAGAGTTTGAAAAAGGTATCGTTGTGGACAAGCACAGCATTGGAGGAGTACCCGGAAACAAGGTGAGTCTTATAATTGTTCCCACTGTTGCCTCTGCCGGTTTGCTAATTCCTAAGACTGCCAGCAGGGCTATTACTTCTGCAAGCGGTACGGCAGATACCATGGAGGTTCTTGCAAATGTCAATCTCTCCGTTTCAGAGATAAAAGAGATAACAGAGAGAGTTGGGGGTGTTATTGCCTGGGGAGGTGCCACCAACATAGCCCCGGCAGATGACAGGATAATCAGGGTTGAATATCCATTATCTATTGATCCAAGACCTCAGCTTTTAGCCAGTGTTATGGCAAAGAAAGGTGCTGTAGGAGCTAGACATGTTGCAATAGACATTCCTGTTGGAAAGGGAGCAAAAATAGCCTCTACAGAGGAGGGCAGAAAACTTGCTGGAGAGTTTGTGGAGCTTGGAAGAAGGCTTGGATTCAACATAGCTTGCGCAATTACCAACGGTTCTCAACCAATTGGTAGAACTATTGGTCCGGCACTTGAGGCGAGAGAGGCATTGAAGACGATGGAAGAGGGGAGGGGATCATCAAGCCTCCTCGAGAAGTCTTTGGGAATTGCCGGGATGATACTAGAGATGGCGGGTTTGACATCAGATGGTTATACCATGGCAAAGGAATTGTTTTTAAGAGGTAAGAGTCTTGAAAAATTCAGGGAGATTGTCTCAGCTCAAGGAGGAGATGAGAGTGTGTCTTCAAAAGACATCGTGATTGGTGAAAAGACCTTTGTGGTTGAAAGCAAGTTTGAAGGCGCTGTTGTTGATGTTGAGAACAGCAGAATTGTAAGAATAGCAAGACTTGCAGGTGCACCAAAGGATAAAGGGGCTGGTGTTTACATCCACAAAAAGAGGGGTGAGGTTGTAAAGGTTGGAGAACCTTTAATTACAATATATGCGGAAAAGGAGTGGAAGTTAACTCAGGCAATGGAATTTGCGATTGAAAACCCTCCAGTCATAGTTTCAGGGATGATACTGGAAAGATATCCATCTTTCAAGTATGTGTAGATCGGGGTGAAAGTATGGGTGTAGTTGGTGGTTTGAAGGATGTGATTGCGACAGAAACAAAGATATCAAGAATTGAGCTTCGGGAAGGTAAAGCCATTCTCGAATACAGAGGTTATGACATTCACGATCTTGCTGAAAAGTCCAGCTATGAGGAGGTGGCTTATCTTCTCCTTTTTGGTGAACTTCCATCCAGAGATGAACTGGAACTTTTCTCAGAAGAGCTGAAAGAGCGAAGAGAACTTCCTCCTCAGGTCGTTGGGCTTTTAACCCATTTATCTCCCTTTAGTCATCCAATGGTAGCCTTGAGGACTGCTGTAAGCTATCTTGGCACCATGGACAGGAACATATCCTACACAAGCCATGAAATAAGCATAGAGAAGGCAAAGAATCTTATTGCAAAGTTTCCAACGATTGTTGCATACTTCCACAGGATTAGAATGGGCGAGAAGCTTGTTCATCCAAGCGATGATTTGGGACATGCTGCCAACTTTTTATACATGCTCCATGGTGAGGAGCCTACAAAGACGATGGAGAGAGCGATGGATCTTGATTTCATACTTCATGCAGATCATGAGTTAAATGCATCCACATTTGCTGCGAGAGTGGCTGCATCAACCCTCGCAGACATGTATGCCTGTGTTGTTGCTGCAACTGGAACGCTCATAGGTCCACTCCACGGAGGGGCAAGCCAGAAGGTTATGGAGATGCTCAGGGAGGTTGCATTGCCTTGGAGGGCTGAAAAGTACGTTAAAGAGAAGTTGGAAAGGAAGGAGAGGATAATGGGTTTCGGTCATAGGGTGTACAGGGATGTTATGGATCCGAGGACTATTGAGCTAAAAAAGCTTGCAAAGAAGCTCTCAGAAGAGAAAGACTCAAAATGGTTCAGGATAAGTGAGGCTATTGAAAATGCTGTGAGGAAGTTCAAGAATCTTCTTCCGAATGTTGACTTCTATTCTGCAAGTGTTTATGCAAACCTAGGCATACCTGACGATCTGTTTGTCAACATCTTTGCCATTGGAAGGATAGCCGGATGGACTGCACATATAATCGAGCAGTATGAGGCAAACACGCTTATAAGACCAAGGGCAAAGTATGTGGGGGAAACTGAGAAAAAATATATACCACTGGATGAAAGGTAAAACAAACTTTTTATAAAACCTCTTCTGCCTGTTTATTCAGGAGGTGTTCAGGTGTATGAATTAGCTGGAAGGCTCAGAAAACTTCCGCCTTATCTTTTTGCAGAACTTGATGAAATGAAGGCAAAGAAGGAAAAGGAAGGAGTTAAGGTTATAGACTTCGGTGTTGGAGACCCGGATCTTCCTACTCCAGAGCATATCGTTGAGGAAATGAAGAGAGCGGTTGAGAAGGTTGAGAATCAGAAATATCCGAGCTATGCAGGCAAGACTGAATTCAGAGAGGCTGTGTCTGAGTTCTACAGAAGGAGGAAGGGTGTTGATGTCGAGCCAGAAAGGATAATAGCCCTGATAGGATCAAAGGAGGGGATAGCTCATCTTCCACTTGCATTTGTTGAAAATGGGGATTACGTGCTTTACACCGAGCCTGGATATCCCGTTTATTACTCCTCAGCAATCTTTGCAGGTGGAATTCCCTATGAGCTCCCGCTTAAAGAGGAAAATGACTATCTTCCAGATTTTGAAAGCATCCCCGAAAATGTTGCAAGGAAGGCAAAGATTCTCTTTCTCAACTACCCCAACAACCCAACCACTGCTGTTGCTGAGATGGACTTCATAAAGGAGGCTGTTGATTTCTGCAATGACAATGGAATAATTCTCGCCCATGACGCAGCTTACAGCGAGATCGCCTTTGATTACAGACCAAAAAGCTTTCTTGAGTATGATGGAGCGTTTGAATGCGTTATAGAGTTCGGATCTTTAAGCAAGACATACAACATGACCGGATGGAGAATAGGCTATGCTCTTGGAAATGAGGAAGCAGTGAATGGATTGCTCAAGGTGAAGACAAATGTTGACAGCGGTGTTTTCAACGCCATACAGGATGCTGCCATAGCAGCGCTGATGGGTGATGATTC
>WAJY01000244.1 GCA_015523645.1 Geoglobus sp.
GCTCTGGAAAGCAAGAGATTTAGAATGTACTCAGGAGCCTTTGTCAGGGGTTTTGTTTACTGGGTTATTGGTAAAACAAACAGGTCATTTGCGGAAAAACTGCACTCAAGCAAAACTCTCTCGCCTTTTTCAGTGACTCCGGTGATGTCTGAAAACGGAGAGCCGGTGGATAGGCTGGAAGAAGGGAATATTTACAGCTTTTCCATAACTTTCTTCGTTCCTGAAATTGGAGAAGCTCTTAAAAACTATCTCATCTCTGCAGACAACGTGTATTTCACCGCTGTAAACAACCCTCTAAAAAGTGTAAAAGTGAAATATTGCGATGAAGGCTCTCTGTCAGATTGTGCATTAACAAAATTTAATGTGGACTTTATTTCACCATGTTATTTCAGACTACCATCTCAGAGCTATCGTTTTGTTCCCCTCCCCCTCCCAGAGTTAATGTTCAGGAGTCTTGCGAGAATGTACTCAGCATTTCTTTCAGAAATTTCTCAGGAGTACAGGGAATGGCTGGATATGGGGGGAATTACTGTTTCTGGACTTAGAATTTCAACCGAGAAGGTTATGCTGAAAAAAGGCAAGTGGGCTGTTGGTTTCAGAGGAAGGGTAAATTTCAGCCTTCCAAATGATACCTACAATGAAGATCATGCACAGATCACAGCCAGACTTCTTAACTTTGGAGAGTATTCTAATGTTGGTGGGAGCAGAACCTCAGGTCTGGGTGTTATGAAGGCCCAATTTGATGGGCTATAATGGACATCAGTTTCTCTCAGGATCACGAATCCATCTCTCTATTTCCCTCTTTTTATCTTCAATCCATCGAACGCATATCTTTTCTTCAGAGACATCTATAAGTGTATACTCCTGTAAAAACCCGCTGTGAGCAAAGAAGTTTCTTTTTGCACTTACACTTTTCCTTAACTGACCGTGCTTTAGTTCGCCAAGTAAAATTTTCATTCCGATCATAGGTTTTTTTTCATCTACAGTTTCTCTGATATTGGTTACATCCCTCTCAAGAAAGTAACTGTTAACTCCAATGCCCAGATTTTTAATACTGTAGATTGATGAAAACTTATCCAAAATCTCGCTTAATTCAGGTTCATTAAGAGTTCTCGCAAATTCCTGTATACTTCTGTACAACGCAATGGAATAGAACATGTTCGATACATTAACACCATCTATCTGAAACCTTACAACTCCGTTGTCAGTTTTAACAGGCTCCAGGAAGGATTTAATAAACTCCACAAGTCCTTCTCAACTTCTTCCACGGAAGCATTCATCTCAATCAGTTCATAGAATGCGAGGGGGACGTTTAATTTAATTGCATTGTAGGCTAGTTTTAATTCACTCCCAATTTTCCTTACCTTATTTATCAGCTCACCATGCCTTTTTTTGATCTCCACCATTCTCGACTTAAGCCTCTCTGAAGGGCTTTCTACAACGTTTCCAACGTTAGCTTTGGGAAGAGAGAAGAATGCTTTAACATCAAGTGGTTGAATCTCTACCCGGTATCTGCCAACATCCCTCATTATTGGTGGAGTAAAAATCGTGGATGCCCGAACATCATAATCACCCTGCAACAACTTTTCCAGCTTTCTGTAGGTGAGATATCTTTTAAACTGCCTCAAGGAGAGTTACAGGGTAGATGTTGAATCCTGTGGAGACATCGATGTAAACTTTATCGGGCTTTAATTCCAGAAAATGGAGTAATATGGAAGTCGATATTACCTCAACATTGCCCGAAAAATCAACTTCTCTATCCCCCAACCTGTATCTTCCTACAGATGGAATTACCACAGCTTTGAAGTCCTCAATCCCTTTTTCCCGGATTTTATCACAGAATTCATCCAAATTTTCTCTCTTTAAACTTTCATCCAGAAGGAGGGATTCTGGAATGAAGATAGTCAACACAACGTCCTCTCCCTTACCCTTCAGATATTCTCTGAGAGCGTCGGTGCATAAACAGGATATGTAACTTTTATCCTCTATCTCAAATTCTTTCTCCTGATAGGCATCTGGTTTTCCAATGGTCTGAAAAATCTGTATCATTTCACGAGTACCTCTGCAAACCTCCTTCCGAAATCAGAAACCCTGAACCTACCCCCGATTTCTGGATCAATCCAAATCTCGAAAGCATCTCTCTCGGAATGAGTCAGATCCTCAGTTTTTCCATTGTAGAGAATCTCAACAAGCCTTTTCATATAGTCCTGTGGAACTGGAATAGTTGGAATTCTTATAACTTCGTACTCTCTCGGGAACATGAGAGGGTCAAAAAATTCCTCTTTCTCTCTGTAAATTTCCAATTTTCTTTCTTCATCATCTTCCAAGTATATTCTTTCAATATCCTTTCTGAGATTCTCAAGCATTTCATTTACTATTTTAACATCTGGAGATACAATGTGGAAGATCCCATCCACATTGAGAAACTGGCTGAGAATGGAGAGAGTAATGCACATGTTTTTTCTTCCACCTGCTACGTTAATATATATCACATCAGATCCGAATTTCTCCTTCTGATCTTTTATTACCCTTCCAGCAATCCTCATAAATTCGAAATTTTGATCCTGGGTCATTACGTCTTCAAATGGAATTTTAACCTCATGGACTCTTGTGAATGGATATTTGATTTTCAGTGCAACTTTTATGAGCTCAAATCCCTGTTTTACTCTCTCCTCTCCAGTTGTTAACACTACAAGGTCCCTGACGCCTTCAAGATAATCCACGAAGGTAGTAACAACAGGTGGGCTCATCCCGAGAGGTGAGATAACAGCCGTCCTCACATTTTAACCTCCTGTATTATTTCAGAACTGAATATGATTTAAGTGATATATATATTGTTCATTAGAAGAAAAGTATCCGATATGAGATATTAAGAGCCATATAATTAATTTCAAACTAATTTTCCGTAACCTTCTTCAAGTATTTCGACTCCTTTATTCCTTTCATAGGCTAAAAACTGAAGTTATTACTTTCTTCTCTTTCATTTATTTCTATGGAACACTTATTCTTTTATTCTTTATTAGTCAAAAAATCATTTTCTAGGGTATCAACAAGAATCTTGTAAATATACCTTGCAACAACATTTTCTGAACTTTTGATTTTATCTATTTCTTCTTTTAATTCAATCTGCCTTTCAATTATTTTTTTCCCATTCATACAATCCTGAAAAATATCCAGAGATTTTACAATATGATTTAGCCCATCTCTGAGGTCTTCAGTAATAACACTGCATGGCATGTGTGATGAACCTATGTCCTCTAAGATCATTTTTGCTTTTTTGAATTCTTCAAGTGAACGTTTTATTCTTTTTTGTATGTCTCTTTGAGGCAGCTCCAGTAAATACCTCACTCCTCTGATCACACTGCAGATAGCTTGGGCAAAAGTTACCTTGAGTCCATTCAGCATGTATATTGAGTTTTCGATATGCTCTTCTCTACCATCTCTAAAAAATTCTACAAACTCTTCCAGAGCTTTTGCAACCTCTGCAACCTCCCTCCAAGTGACATCATCTTCAGATTCTGCTAATTTCTCAAATATCCCGGCAGAGTCTGAAAATTCCCCTTTGTTCCACATAACTATTGCCCTTTTAAACAGCTCCCTGCGAGCTCTCGCATCTTTAAAACTCCTTTCAAGAATCTCCAGATACCTTTTAACTTTAACTCTCCTCTCCTCTACTTTTTCGGATCTTAAATAGACATTAATATCTTCTAAACCAGATTCTGCTTTATCCAAAAGGGAATCAATGGATTCATTCCAGAGACCCATTATCTCCATTTCATGAAATCTTTTATAAAGGCTGAAGATTTTGGAGAGAGCAGAGTAAAAATCGGAAGCTTCATTTGATTTGGCGAGATGTTTGTAATGACTGCTCAGCTCATTGATGTATCTGAGATATTCATGCATGAGAGAGGGTGAATAATTCCACTCCAACAATTGGGAATATGCAATCTGCCCGATTTCAGGAAAAGGAGGACACACCTCAGCCATGTTGGCAAGATTTACCTCAACCATAAGCATACCCTCTTTTGAGAGCTTAATAGCTCTCTCAAGATGTTTTCTCCTCTCTTCCATCTTTTTTGAAGTTTCAGCAATTAGAAGTTCCCTTTTGGCATCAAACCAAGTGTATATCAGTCTGGTAAGATCCCTGCAATACGATTTCATTTTCACCATTTTTTCAAGTTCTCTGAGTTTTTCCTTCCCTTCAATGTAAACTTCCGGATCTCTGGTGAGATTTGCCATCCTTTCATATAGATATACAATAGAAAATATATCCTCCAGCTCAGCCAAACCTACAGTCTTTAATGCACTATCGAGACTAAAAATCGCCCTCTCCATATATTCCAGTTCAGATTCTCTGTCTTCGGAATTTTCTGCCAGTAGCAAATAATATTCAAATTTTGTCCTGTAGGAATAGAATCTTGAGAGATGGGCAACTTTGGGGTAGATAGATATGTCCTCTAATTCCTTAAACTTCTCTGCTATTTCAGGCAGTTTATCGAACTCTTCATTGATCA
>WAJY01000245.1 GCA_015523645.1 Geoglobus sp.
AGCCTGATGCGAACTATGCATTAAAGCATTACCTAGGTCCAGAATCCCTTGATATAGAAAGAAAGATGGAGAATGACTGCTTGAGCGGGAGACTTCCTGAGCCAATAGGGAGTGGTGGAGCTTTGACAGTCTTTGATCCTAGCCAGGGAGGATACAAATATCATACAGAATACTTCTGGATAAACGTTCCGTATGGTTTAGGCTCAAAAAAGGATCCGAGCAAGTGGGATGATGTTAAGGAGGAATATACTCAGGCGTTTATAGAGTTTGCAAGGGACTACTACATAAAGAACTTTACAAGGGAGAACATAGTCTTTTCATTATGCTATTCCCCTCTGGACATGGAAAGGAAAAATCCAAACTTCCGCAATGGAGACTGGGCAGGTGGAGCGATGTGCAAGGATCAGATGCTCGACAAAAGACCTCTGCCAGAGTGTTCAAACTACACAACACCGATAGAGAATCTCTATTTATGTGGTGCATCAACACATCCAGGTGGTGGGATAGTTGCAGCATGCGGATACAATGCTGCAAAGGTGATAATGCAAAGGCATGGAATAAAGGTTGAAGAGTACATGACTGTTGTTAAGCATCCGAGAGAGTTGTTCAGAGGTGAATGAGATGATGGCGGCAGTTCTGGAGAGAATTGGAGAGGATTTGAAAATAAAGGAGGTTGAGACTCCAACCTTAGACTGTGGTGACGTTTTGATTGAGGTTGAAGCATGCGGGGTTTGTCACACTGATCTCCATATAAAGGAAGGGAAAATGAAGCCGAAAAAGATTCCGGTGATACTGGGGCATGAAGTGGTTGGAAGAGTGATAGAGGCAGATGGTGATATCGAGGGTGATAGGGTGGGACTTTACTACTACTATTCATTTTGCGGGATGTGTGAAGCCTGTCTTGCTGGACATGAATACAACTGCCAGAAAGCCTTGAGAACAGGTATAGATGTTGATGGAGGATTTGCAGAGTTTGTTAAGGCAAAATACTCCAATGTAATTCCTCTTCCAAAAAATATAGAGGCTGAAAAACTTTCTGGGCTTTTATGTTCTGGGACAACAGCCTACAATGCGATAAAGGACTCTGGAATTAAAGCTGGTGATTGGATAGCAGTTTTCGGTGTTGGTGGGATAGGTCATCTTCTGATTCAATATGCAAAAATAATCGGAGCAAATGTGGTCTCTGTGGACGTGATTGAGGAAAAGCTGAGATTTGCAGAAAAACTGGGCTCTGATGTAATTGTTAATGCGAAAGAGGAGAGAATAGATGAGGAGATAGAGGATGTTAAAATTTCCTCAGCAGTAATAACTGCAGGCGGAAGAGATGCGTTCAAACAGGCATTGTCTGCATTGAAAAGAGGTGGAAGGATAGTTGTAGTATCCATATCTGATGAGAACCTTGAGCTAAAGATTTCTGAGCTTGTAAGGGGAAGAATTGAGATCAAGGGAAGTGGGGTGAAGAGTAGAAGGGAATTGAACGAAACAATAAAATTTTCAATTAAGAATGGCATTATGCCACATGTCGAGAAATTTAGGCTTCAGGAGGTTAATGAGGTATTCGAGAAAATGAAGGCTGGAGAGATATTGGGCAAAGCCTCACTAGAGGTGAGATGATGGCTAGATTTTTGATAGATGGAGAGCTTGTGGAGTCGCTATCAGGAGAGAGCTATGAGATCAGGAATCCTGCAAACACAGATGAGGTTGTGGATGTTGTTCCAAAGGGAAGCAGAGAGGATGTAAAGCTTGCAATAGACAGCGCGGAAAAAGGATTTGAGAAGTGGTCATCACTATCAGCTCACGAGAGAGCTTCCGCATTGCTAAAAATTGCTGAAATTATTGAAAAAAACAGGGATGAGCTTGCAGTTTTGCTTACAAGAGAGCATGGAAAAACGATAAGAGAGTCAAGAAGGGAGATTGAAAGAGCTGCCTACAGAATGAGATACTACGCAGGTTTAGCCTCCCAGATTTCAGGTAGATTTCAATGCTTGGAGGCAAAGCTAAACAAATACTTTATAACGGTCAAGGAACCATTTGGCATCACAGCAGGCATATTGCCATGGAACGTGCCTGTGACAAAGTTTACAGCATACGTTGCTCCAGCACTTGCAGCCGGAAACGTTGCAATAGTAAAACCATCATCAACAGCTCCACTAGCAGTATTGAAGATATGCGAGCTGATACAAGAGAGCAAAACACTTCCAGAAGGTGTGCTTAATGCAGTTGTTGGACCAGGATCAAGTGTTGGAGATGAGCTTGTAAAGCACAAGAAAATAGAAAAGATAGTCTTGACAGGCTCAACAGATACTGGGATAGGTGTGCTGAAAGCCGCCGCAAACAGCCTCAAGCATGTAACATTGGAGCTTGGAGGGAGCGATCCGATGATTGTTTTCGAAGATGCAGATTTGAATGAGGCTGTTAAAGCCGCAATTTATGGAAGATTCAGAATGACTGGGCAGGTTTGCATGGCTGTTAAGAGGCTTTTCATCCATGAAAAAATCTATGAAAAATTCAAGAATGGGCTTCTGGAGGGTGTTATGAAGATAAGGGTTGGAAATGGATTGAAGATGGAGACGGACATGGGTCCCTTGCACACATTTGAGCAGCTTCTTGAGGTTAAATCACAGGTTGAAGAGACAATAAAGGATGGGGGGAGGATAATTTATGGAGGAAAGACTCCAGAAGGTAAGGAATACGAGAAAGGCTATTTTTATTTGCCAACACTTATCGAAGATCCACCGATTGATTCAAAGGCGATGTGCGAGGAGACATTTGGTCCAATATTGCCACTTGTAAAGTTCAGCAGTATTGAAGAGGCAATAGACATGGCAAACTCATCCATATATGGCTTAACCGGCTCTGTATGGACGAGAGATATCAACAAAGCCAACAGAGTTGCATCGGAACTCGAAGTCGGAACGGTCTGGATAAACAATCATCATGAGAGCATTCCAGAGGTTCCATTCGGTGGATTTAAACTCAGCGGTATAGGAAAGGAATTTGGAATAGAGGGGATAGAGGAGTTTTTAAAAACAAAAGCCATAGTTTTCAAAGCCAGATGATCAATCAAGTATCTCCACTATCCCCCTGTTTCCATCAACCCTGATCCTCTGCCCCGTTTTTATCCTTGAGGTTGCAAAGAGAGATCCAACGACGGCTGGTATTCCATATTCTCTGGAGATTATTGCTGCATGTGACATTAATCCGCCTATATCTGTTACCACAGCACCAACAACCGGGAAAACTGCAGTCCAAGCAGGAGTTGTGCATCTAACAACTAGTATCTCACCCTGCGCGAGAGTTGGTATCTCGTCTGGGGAATGAAGAACTCTCGCATAACCCTCATAAACCCCGGGAGATGCCGGGAATCCCTTTATGACCCTTTCCTCCACAACCTCCTTCTGCGACTTCCAAAGCTCTATTGCCTCGCTAGTAACTCCCCAGAGCTGAACGAAAAGAGGTTCCGTTATTTTTTCTGGAGCTATGCCCATGACCTTTGGAGGTGTCCATTTGCTCTGAAGCTCGTAAACCTTCTTCCTCTTTTCAATCAGCTCTTTAAA
>WAJY01000246.1 GCA_015523645.1 Geoglobus sp.
TCGTTGGGATACACATAATCTGGAATTGCATCTGTTGTGAATGTCGGCTGCTGGTGTTCTACACTGAAACACTCATCACTTCCCGTATGGGTTTGTGCAGAGTAATTTGCATCTCCGCTATAGTTTGCTCTCCAGCACCAGATTCCTTTAACAAGTGGTATATCAGTCCCAACAACAACACTGTCTGATGTTGCAGTTCCACCAACTATTGGATTCTCGCTGATGAAAGTTCCACTTCCATTAGGACATTCATTACCCACAACTTCTGTCGGATCGCAGAGATAGAATGAAACATTTCCTGTCACTTCAGGCTGTCCTGGAGGAACTGAGAAATATGCAACATCATAAACCGTATCCCCAACATGAGCAATAGTGGATGAAGGCTGTGTGGAAAATTCTGGTTGCTGAAGTTCTTGTATGCTCAAGGTTGTTCTTGTTGTGATGTTTTCAATGATCATGGTAGCCTGATAGTTCTCAGGATTACAATTGGTTGGATCAACGTAGCTAAACCATTTTGCATCCAGTATTGTTGCGTTAACATCAACCAAACCTGAATTTGTGCACGTTAGATTCGCAGTAGCAATACCATTTACTGTTTGCTCCTGATATGTCTGTGAGCTACTCTCGTCAAAGGTACATAGCGGGTTGTTTACCTCAAACAAAACCGTAACTTCCTTCTGATCGGTTCCTGCTGTGTAGATCACCTGAGCCTGTATGAGTATGGGATTGTTAGCAATATACGGAGGAATTGCATTCAAAGACAGGTCATACGGAACACTCTTGTTTATTGATGAATTTATGAAATCGCATGCAAGAGGATCTGCATTGCAGTCTGGAATCCAATTGGACTCCCATCCCGGATCTCCGGGATTTGCTGAATGATTGTACTGCGGGTTTCCAGAAGTGCAGACTGAATCATTGAGAAAGACAAAGTACCAGACTGCTGACTGGGCTGCTGAGATGTTGTTAACATGCGCACAGTCTATTGTCCAGTTGTTCAGAATGTATGCGATGGATGCGTTGTTGCATGTAGGTGTGGCGGAGTATTTTGTTGCATTAAATGTGATCCTGGAAGTTATAGGTGTGTAAGGATCAGCACATAGAGAGTAATAGGAGCTTGTGCCATTTATGAGGAGATTGAAGAGAACTGTTGGCCGAATTTGATAATCGTATGCTAAACTTGAATAGTTATACAGCCATCCACTTGCTGATGGAGGTGTACCTCCTGGACACACGGAAGGGATATTTACCAAATTGTTACAAAATTGCGCCGTTGCAGTTCCTGCAATTATCACTATAATAGCTACTGCTATAAAACCCATGCCCACTGCTTTTCTTGACATAAGATAATAAAAGATTTAAGTATTATATAAGTCTTTCCTAACAAAAACATGGTGTTAAAAGGAAAAGTTAGATCACATTTTTAGCCACTAATTCTCGCTCTCAATCTCCTTAATCACCTTTTCAAACTCCTTATACGGTAAAGCTCCAACGATCTTCTTTCCGTTGATGAAAAATGTGGGCGTTCCTGATACTCCAAGATCAATTCCTTCCTTTCTATCCTCCAAAACCTCCTCCCTGTATTTATCTGACTCAAGACAATCCTTGAACTTGTTAACATCAAGTCCAAGCTCTTTCGCATATTCTATAAACTTTGACTCGTTTTTCCTCCATTCTCCTTGCCTGTCAAAAAGCATATCGTGATATTCCCAATATTTTCCTTGCTCCATTGCGCAATTTGCTGCTTCATGAGCTTTTACCTCACCGTGAACAGGAAAGTCTTTGAAAACAAACCTAACGCTGAAGTTATTAAGTATCTTGTTCAATGTTTCTTTTGCAAATTTCGCACAGAAAGGGCAATCATAACCTGAAAACTCCACAATTGTTATCTTAGCATTCTGGTCTCCTTTGGCTGGCTCTCCCTCAATGCTCACCTCAAACTCCATAGATTTAGAAATGTTCACCATGTTGAGAATGAGGTATCTACCATCTTTTGTAGCATAAACCGTAGCCGTTGTCACAACCTCTCCATTCTTTAACACATTAACATCAAATTTATAGAAGATCCCTTGCTCGGTGGCTTTGCCAATTTCCACACTTATCCCTGGCTTCACAAGCTTTTTGTTCATGTAATCCTCAACTCTCCTCTCAACCTCACTTATTGGGAGGGTTGAATTATCTGATTTTGATGGTGTATAAGCTTCGCCACCTTTCCCGGAGAAAACAGCGTACCCAACAGCAATTCCTGCAAAAAAACCTATAATCACCAAAGCGTAGATCATTTTCGACATAACAATTCAGACGCTATTAATGTAGTTAAAATAGTTTTCTGTTAGGCGTGCAAAATACTTAAATTCAAAAGAACGTTTAAAACATCTTGTGGCAAAAAAAAGGAAAAGAAGGTTAAAGGAGAACGAAGAGACAAGAAAAAACATGATTAAATTCTTGGCGATTTTTACAGCTTCCTTGATTGCATCTTACATCATATACTACTTCTTGCTTAAACAAACAGTCCTCACATCTCTAAAAAACTTCACTGCACTTCTCCTCTCACTCTCTCTAAAAGCTATTGGGCTTGATGCCAAAACACACAGCCAGTTTGTGTCTGTAGATGGTTTTGCTCTTGAGATAATCGATGAGTGCACTGGTGTCTTCTCAATGCTTGTATACGTGTCAGCCATAATCGCCTATCCATCCAAAAGAGAAATGAAAATATTGGGCATAATCTTCGGAATCGGCATCATCTATTTTTTCAACATATTGAGACTCATCGTGCTTGCAATAACTGGAATTAAGCTTCCAAGCGCCTTTGAATTCGTTCATTCATATCTCTGGCAAGGAACTTTCCTAGCAATTGTTGTTTTCATCTTTTACGGCTGGATATTGATGGTGGAAAGATATGGAGGAAGCTTTAAGATTTCTAATTAAATTTTTTGCAGTAGCATCAGCAATCTTCACTCTCTGGTATTTCGTGGGTATAATTTACCAAAACTTTATTTTAATCATCTCAACGCCAGTGATTCTTCTCATGGGCTACCCCCAAAATTACATTGAGGCACTCAGACTTGGTAAAGCCTACCTCTACAATTTCAACCTTGTGCCCCTCATAACCCTTGCATTAATTACTCCGAATAAGAAAAGACTAAAATTCTTTGGAATAACCCTTATCGCTCTAATTTTTCTTCATGTAACGGATCTATCACTACACTTCCCTGCATATTTCAGCAGTTCAGAGGTTATCATGTTCTTGCTTATAAGCATCCCGGTTTTCACCAACGCAGTACCTTTTGTTTTCTGGTTTATCCTTACAACACCTTTCAAAACTACGGAAAAATCAAAAGAAGGAATAACAAAAAATTAACTTTAAAAAATGAGGCTTTAAATGATTTTTCTCCAATCAGTCTGCCCTTAAGTCTTCCTTTTAAGACCGAGAAGAGCCACACCTGCCAGCATTGCAGCCATAGCAATGCCTGTAAGCGCTGAGAGAGCTGGAACAGGTTTTATGAACATACCTGGAACAGATTTTATGAGCATCAATCTCAGCTCATCATATGTATCGGCAAATCCATACTTTATAATTAGACATTTTGTCTCCCCGGCATTCAACGTGCCAAGATCCCATTCAAGCGCAACTCCAACATCCCCTGCGTAATAATTCGCGTCATTTAACACTCCTGAAGCCACATCACCCCACATATTAGAAAAGTGGTTAACATCATGGTGAGTTGATGGTAGATTTCCTTTAAACCCGACATAAGTTCCGAGACCATCATCTAAGTCGTGAGTCCACACAAAGTCTCCTGAGCTATTGTACCCTCCCTCATCCCCTACTCCAGCATTACCAGCATCATAATCAACTCCTTGAAAAACTCTAAAGTTATCCAAACTTTCTCCTATGTTCTCAATGCAGTATCTAACAAAGAAGTATTTAGTACTTGATGGTACCATTATTGAACGAGTAATGTTCACATCTTTTACATTATCACCGTCTAAGTCAAGCCCCATTACTGCATTATACCAAACATCAGGAGAACCTGTTGCAGGATACGTGACGTAAACGGTCGCAGTGGATAAAGTAACAGGATAGTTGTCTCCGTAACCAAAGTAAGGCTCTTCCCAAAACACATTACTTCCACCTTTGTAATACCAAACCCATATTCCACTATGAGTTTCTCCGAAATCTATACTTATTACCCCATTATTTATAGTCACAGTCCCGTTTTCTGGCAGATGCGTCTTTTTAATCGTTCCAAGATTTGACTTCTCTAACTTTATTTTCACATCAACCTTTGCATATCCAGTTCCGATAAAACACAAAAACGCTAATGCCAAACATAAAAATAGCACGATGCGCCTGTCCCACATGGTTGTTTCTTTGACTACTAATTCTATAAATAATTTACCATAAGTTTTTAATTTAAAAAATTTAAAACCACAACGAGAGAAAGAAGGATAAGAAATAAACAAAAACTGTGACTAAAATTGTTGTAGATTATCGTAATTTTCTTCTATATTCGATAAATAAATCCAATCTTTCATGCCTTTCTACTTTCCATAAACAATTATCCATCTTCCTTTTATAAAGGATATCTAAATTAATTTTTTCTTAAAGAACGGAAATATGATAAACCCAAAGA
>WAJY01000247.1 GCA_015523645.1 Geoglobus sp.
GTATGTGAATATTTCTGAAACAACATCATCAACATCTGGCATTATCTGTCCAGCTCCTTGTGCTAGGTCTCTTCTTCCTCCACCACCTCCCTTTGTAATTCTGCCTGCTATCTTCATGAGATCTCTTGCATCGACTCTCTCATCTCCGCTAAATGCCGTGATCTTTACTCCATTGTAGTCTGAGAAGAGTATCCCTATGTAGCCAGAATTTGCAAGCTGGATTCCAATTTTGGCTAGCATGTCGGGATTGGCATCAACTATGCTAACTACTATCTTAACATCCTCAAACTCCTCGAAATCCTTCTTGAGCATCTCTGCCTTTATCCTTGCTATCTCATCATATAGCTTTTCAATTGTCTTTTTCTGCTCTTTCCATTCATCAAAAAATCTTTGAACTGTTTTCGGGAGCATCTCTGGCTGAACTCTAAGTATTGAACTAGCTTCTTTCAATATACTCTCTTCCTTTCCAATTTGCTCCAAGGCTGATTCACCTGCAGAATACTCAAACCTAAGAACACCATCCTGTATTGATTCAACTTTAAGGATCTTAAAGACACCTATCTCTCCAGTTCTTTCAACATGTGTCCCGCCACAAGCCTGAATGTCATCCCCTACCCTCACAATTCTTATCTCTCTCCCAGGCGGAACTCCACCCTGATAAAGCCCGAATCCGTATTTTTGCTCTGCTTCAACCCTCTCCATGAACTCCCAGCTAACCTCCTTGTTTGCCATTATCTCCCTGTTCACCTCAACTTCAATCTCCCTAATCTCATCCTCACTCAGTTTTTTGTAGTGTGTTATGTCTAGCCTAGCCTTGTCCCACTCCTTTTTTGCTCCTGTTTGCCACACGTGCTTACCTAGCTTTCTCCTCAATACATTAATCAGCAGGTGGGTGGCTGAGTGATGTCTCATGTGTCTAAACCTTCTCTCAGAATCCACAACTCCCCTGACTTTAACACCAACCGGGATCTCTTCCTTGACTTTATGCAGAACAACTCCATCGCTTTCCAAAACATCAATTACATCAACTCTATTTCCATTGTATTCAAGAAAACCTGTATCGTTGTCCTGACCTCCGCTTTCCGGGTAGAAGGCTGTTCTGTCCAGTATGACAAAGTTGTTCTCAAATCCAATCACATTAGCCTCAAATTCAAGCAATTTTGAATTGTAGTATAACCTCTCTGTTTTTGCATACTCTTTTTCAAAAAGCCTTTTCCTTTCCTTTCTTTCAGCTTTTGAGTGCCTTGAAGCTAATTCTGCATAGAAGTCTTCTGGCATCTCAACCTCAACATTCTCACTTTTGGCAATCTCCACAACTGTTTCTGGTGGAATTCCGTGTGAGTCGTAAAATTCGATCAGGTCTGACTTCTCAACTCTCTTCTTTCTCTCTATGCTTCTCTTTACAAGTGAGATTCCCTTACTAACAGTATCTCTGTACCTCCTCTCCTCTAATTCGAGTATTTCCTGTATACTCTCCATCGGGACTTCGAACTCAAACTCGCTGAGCAGTTTTCTATGTAAGCTGACAAGGTCGTAGATCTTTAATTCCAGTCCAAGCTCATCAGCCATTCTAAAGCTTCTTCTTATCATCAACCTTGCAAGGTATCCCGAGCCTGCATTTGATGGGACAAGGGCATCCCCAAGCATGAACAGAATTGCTCTAGTGTGATCTGCCAGTGCATAAACTTTTTCAAGTGGAGTGACTATCCTTTCTAGCTCATCTACACCAATTCCAAACTTTTCGGCAATACTCTTCCTCAGCTCAATCAATCTCTCTCCCCTCAGTGATCCCATAACTCCTGCAAGCTTCGAACTCTCAGCTATGATCTCCCTTATCTTTTCGTCATCTCTGGAGAGATTTATCTGGCTGTTCTCTATTATCTCATCAACTACCTCTCCAAAGATTGCATCGTAGACAGTCGGAGTTCCCTGAGAAGCCCATACAAACCTCTCAAGACCGTATCCGGTGTCAACGATGTAGTTGTCCATCTTTCTGTATTTCACTCCTTTTATATCTATCTCTCCCTCAGGATGCTCCTCAAGGTTCATGAAAACAAGGGTTGCAACCTCAAGCCCGCCAACAATCGCCTCCAGACATGGTCCTGCATTTCCTCCGCCTGCCCAGGGTTCTTCTTTGTAAACTATATCTTCATTTTTAACTCCAAGCTCGTTTAAAAGCTCAGTGCAGTACTCTACTGTTTCGTTTTTCCAGTAAATCTCTTCCTTTGGATTGTTGAAGGCATGATGTGCCATCATCTCAAACAGAGTCAGGTGCCTTCCCGTTCTGCCAACAGAGTCAAGGTCATCCATTCTTATGCATGGCTGGGAAATTGTTAATGGGTTTGCCGGTGGAGGGGCAACTCCTGAGGTAACAAAAGGCTGGAAATCTGCTATGCTGGCTATTGTGAGATATATATCATCTCTCCATCTTGCAACAACAGGATACCTGTCTATTCTCTTATGTCCTCTCTTTTCAAAAAATGAGAGGTAATACTCTCTCATGCTATCTAAAGTAAACTTCCTTTTGAAAACCGGATCACCAATAAACGTGTACGTCCCGCAAGGAGGATCTCCACATATCTCTTTACTCTCATCTACTGTCCAGAAGTGTTTGCCGCATTTCTTGCACTTCTTTCTCACAAATCCATTTTCGGTTAGATAGCTTATGTCCAAGTATTCACTTTCAAGGCTCATCAGATGTTACCAAATAAAAGATGGATATAACGTTTACTGTTTCTTGTATCAATTTAAGTCTCTCTAACTTCCAGCAACTCAGGCAATTCCAATCTCGCTGTCGTAGAGATAACAGCTTGGATCATCGCCCCACAAGTCTCCTTTCCTAAAAGCTCTTAGCCTGAATCCACCGCAGATAGTCTTAAAGCTACACCTACCACACCTTTTTCCTGAAATGTATTTTTGTTTTTCCCTCAGCTTTTTCAACAGCTCATCATCAGGATTCAGCCAAATCTCACTGAATCTCTTCTGCCTTATGTTTCCAGCAGTATAGTCAAACCAGAACTGATTTGGATGAACATTGCCAAACATGTCAACATCTGCGATTCTAAATCCGGTGTTGTCCCCACCCCTATATTTCAAGAATTCAATGGCATAGTCTGCAAGCTCCATGTCGATTTCTCTCAGCTTTAGATAGAGAAAAACACCGTCAGCAGGATTGTCGACTGTTAGAATTTCAGTCTTCTCCCGATCATCCCTAAGCTCAATAGCCTTTTCAAACAACCATTCTATCAGCTCTCTCCTCTCTCTGTTTCCTATGTCCATCTGAAAATCAGCTCTCCCAGATGGTACGAGATGATAAAGGCAGAATCTTGGTATCTCATTTTCAACAAGAAGTTCGATTATTCCCTCAACATCCTCTATATTGTATTTTGTAACCGTAAACCTTATGCCC
The DNA here is from genome assembly GCA_015523645.1 of Geoglobus sp. Taxonomy (GTDB): domain Archaea; phylum Halobacteriota; class Archaeoglobi; order Archaeoglobales; family Archaeoglobaceae; genus Geoglobus. The sequence goes on from WAJY01000247.1 coordinate 3,410, forward strand.
GTTAACAATCCGGCTTCCTTTGCGTTTCTTAATCCATCAAATGCCCTTTCAAAGGCTCCTCTCAAACCCCTGAATCTGTCATTTCTTTCAGCCAATCCGTCCAAACTCACCCCGACATAATCAACTCCAGAGATCTTCAATTTTTCCGCTGTTTCCTCATCTATCAGCGTGCCATTTGTTGAGAGAGATACATGTAGACCTTTTGTCTTTGCATATTCAATGATATCGAAGATGTCATCTCTCAGCATCGGTTCACCACCGCTTATCAGCAAAACACTCACTCCCATCTCAGCGATGTCGTCTATGAAATTTTGTATCTCAGCATAACTCAGCTCCCCTTTCCTTCCAATTCCAGCGTCTGCATAACAATGAACGCATTTCAAGTTGCATTTTGATGTTACATTGAGAACTGTGACAGGAATAGGTTTTTTGCTATCCTCAACAAGTTTTTTGGGAATTCTCTCACCACTCTTATAGGTGAGCCTTTCAGAAACTGTTGATTCCCCGCCAACCATCTTGCTGAATCCTATCATTGCTCCAACCTCTCCTCAATAATCATGGTTATGTCCTTGATTTTTATAGATTCATCGCTGTTCTTTAAGTTTCTGTAGCAGTAGGGGCATGATGTGACGATTATCTCTGCTCCGGTGTCTTTTAGCATTTTGAGCCTTATCGATTTAACATTACTTGAAACATCTTTGTAGGAGAGCTTAACCCCACCTCCACCACCGCAGCAAAAGCTCTCTTCCCTTGCTTTTTCAGGCTCAACAACTATTCCTATTTTGGAGAGAATCTTTCTTGGTTCTTCATAAATGCCCATGTGCCTTCCAAGGTGACATGAATCATGAAAGACTATTCTTTTCTCTTCTCTTCTCAGCTTTATGCTATCAATCCTCTCAGCAAGGAATTCGACAAGGTGCTGAACCTCTGCATTCAACCCGCCAAAAATCTCATAGTCTTTTTTGATAGTTCTGTAACAGCCTGGGCAGCTTGTAATGACCCTTTCAGCATTTGTCTTTTCAACGGCTTCAACCAGTCTTTCATAGTTCCTTTTTGCATACTTCTCGTCTCCTCCAATTCTAAGGGCTGTTGAACCACAGCAGTAGTTGAATTCAACACCAAAACTAACACCACTTCTTTCCAAAACCGAGATGGCACTTCTCAAAATCTCCTCCTCTTTTGCTATTGTTGTGCATCCTGGATAGTAGATAACTTCAACATCCCCTTTCGGTTCAAATCTTTCAAGCTGTATTCCATATGGATTTCCAAACGTCTCCATTCTTGTCAGGAGTCTTTCATGCTTTTCAGGCAATATTCCTTTTTCAGAGAATCTTTTCCTTCCTCTCTCTATTATTGAAGTTATCTCAAGCCCTGAGGGACATATATTTTCACAGATGCCGCAGGTGAAGCATGTAAAAATAGATTTGAGCAATTCGGAATCATCCTCTATGTGTGGAATGAGCATAATTCTTCCTTTTGGGCTCAGGTGCTCCCATCTAGATGCGATATAGGTGGGACATGAGGTAACGCATTTACCGCACTTTGAACAACCTAAATCCCAAACTTTCCAGGATTCAGCACGTTTTTTTGATCTAGACAATATTTCAACCTCCGGTAAATTTCTTTATTAACCGAAAAACCCCATCTCATGGCAATACCATGCTCTCCAATGGTTGCATTAAATTTCATGGCAATTCTGTAAAGCTCGTTGGCTAGGGAAAGAGCCTGTTTGAAGTCATCTGAGATGATTGCTGGATGGATGTTCATTGAATCTAGGTGTCCATAGATGAACAGCTTTGCCTCATATTTCATTCCAGCCTTTTTTATCTCCTGAATGAACTTGGATACCTCTGAAAAAGGCACAGCAAAATCCTCTCCGGCATAGATCCTTTTTCCCGGTTTTGCAATCTCAACTCCAACTGTCTCCCTTTTTTCCCAGAATCTCTTTTCCTCCTTATCCTCAAGAACCTCACAGCTTTTGCTTTGAAGGAGTCTCTCAAGATCTTTGTTTTTTCCGAAAACCTCAACCGCAATCGTATGGGTTTTGCTGAGTCCCATCAGAGATGAGATCTCCTCATCAATGTATTCAACTGCATCCGGTAAATACTTTAGTATTTTTCTTGCTTCATTAAACATCTCATCCGAGTCTTTAAATGAGAGAAGGAAGGTTTGTTTTTTTTCAGGAAGTGGAATTGCTCTTAGATAGATACCGGTTATAATCCCAAGAGTTCCTTCACTGCCTACAAAAAGCTGGTGAGTCATTCCAGGAGTTCTGTGGGTTTTTGCAGGCATTCTGACAATCTTTCCGTCAGGAAGTACAACATTCATTCCTACAATGTAGTTTCTTATTCCTCCGTATTTCAAACCTCTCTTGCCGCTCCCATTGTTTGCAACAAAACCACCGATTGTGGCTATCTTTACACTTCCAGGCTCAGGTGGTATGAAAAGATCATGTCTTTCAAGCTCCTTTTTAATGTTGTAAAGAATTGCTCCAGCCTCACAGTAAACGATCATGTCTTCAGGAAAAACCTCTATTCTGTCCATTTTTTTCATATCCACAACAACTGAGTTGTTTGGAACCGCACCACCGGCAGTCCCACTTCCAGATCCCCTTACAACCACTGGAAAATTGCTGGAATTTGCGAGTTTTAGGATCTTAGACACCTCTGCTTCGCTTTCTGGTCTTACAACAGCACAGGCTTTCCCATAAAAGGGACTTGCGTCAGTAGAGTAGACTTCCAGTATTCTGGAGTCATGAATTATATCATTTTCGCCTACAATTTTTGCTAGCTCCTCTATTGCAGTTTTTGGTAGCACAATTTTAAGAAAATCCGGTCAACTTAAATTCTTTACTAATAAAAAAATAATAATTAATTATTTTAAATTCTCACAGGATTATCTCTATTCCAAGTTTCTCTGCAAGCTCCTTGTATCTGTTTCTTATCGTAACCTCTGTCACTCCCGCCACCTCTGCAACCTCTCTTTGAGTTCTCCTCTCTCCGCTAAGTATTGAGGCTATGTATATTGCGGCAGCAGCAACTCCTGTTGGCCCTCTTCCGCTTGTAAGCTCCTTTTCTTCAGCCTTTTTTATGATCTCAATTGCCTTCTTCTGCACCTCTCCGCTCAAACCAAGCGCTGTGCAGAATCTCGGAATGTAGTCTGCGGGGCTCGTAGGCATCAATTTTAAGCCAAGCTCTCTTGCAATAAATCTGTATGTTCTTCCAACCTCTTTCCTGTCGACCCTTGAGTAGGTTGCTATCTCGTCAAGCGTTCTTGGCACGCCTGCCTGTCTGCATGCTGCATACAAAGCAGCGGCAACAACACCCTCTATGCTCCTTCCTCTTATGAGGTTCTTCTCAACCGATTTTCTGTATATAACAGATGCAATCTCCCTCACACTTTTTGGCAATCCGAGAGCTGAGGCTAGTCTGTCAAGCTCGGAAAGGGCAAATGCTAGGTTTCTTTCAGTGGCATTGCTGATTCTTATTCTTCTCTGCCACTTTCTGAGTCTAAAAAGCTGTGCCCTGTTTCTCACAGAGATTGCCTTTCCATAATAATCTTTGTTGCTCCAGTCTATGATTGTTGAAAGTCCTTTGTCATGGATCGTGTATGTTATTGGGGCTCCAACTCTCGCTCTCTTCTCTTTCTGCTCGCTGTCAAATGCCCTCCATTCAGGACCGCTGTCTATGTACGTTTCCTCAATAACCAAACCGCAATCCTGACAGATGAACTCTCCCCTTCTGTAATCTCTTACAAGTCTGGGACTGCCACACTCTGGGCAGACTTCAATAACTTCTTCTCTTTCTACTTCCTTTCTTTCTACTTCCTTTTCTACTTCCTTTCTTAAAATCTCCCTTTCCTTTACCTTTTCCACCTCTACCATTCTCCACCACCACAAAAAGAGAATCCTCATCAACAAACCTATCAACCGTTGGCTTTACGACTATGTAAGGCGAGTCAACTGGACCAATAATGTCGTAAACGTATCCTATCTTTTCCAGTTTTTTGTTAAAAACCTCATCCTTAATTTCCGGTAAACTGCTGGAAATACCGAGAACTATAATGTTGCCTGTTTTTGAATAGTGCAGAATTTTCCCAATTTTTTTAAGCACAAACATAATGTTCTGATAACTACTATATAAATCTTTCGAAAACGATATATTTAAAATCACAGCCATCAATATAAATTTTTCTGATTTGATTGCTTAGCAAACAATCAACACACTTTCTCTTTACATTGTGGATACGCTCTCCTTTTAATTTTTACCTCTATTTTCGGCGTTGTTAAACTCCTACATCGTGAAATATCTAGCAAGAATAGCAATTTTTTCCTTTCCAATTATTTTTTCTAGTTCTTGAAAGTCTTTGTATGGTTTTCCTGAGAGTATTCTTGCTGCGGTATTCTTTCCGATTCCCGGAATGGCTAAAAGCTGATTGAGATCTGCATCATTAAGATTGATTTTTGGAACAGCCGTTATGCTTCTCCTTCCGTAACCAACCACTCTCCCGTCTAGAAATGTGTTTCTCTGAAACACGCCATAGAATCCCACAAGGAGCGGGTATGTTGAGAGCTGTCTGGCAAAGCTAATTCTATCCTTCACAACCTCAACCCTCAAATCTGTAAGCAGTCTTCCTTTCGGGACGATTCTTTCAAGCATTTTAGAATCGAAATCCCTCCTTATCTTCTCCTTAAAAAGCTTAAAATATCTCTTGTGCTTTCTCACATTTCTCTCTCCAATCTCAGCCATCGGTGTAAAGGGAAATACCTTAACCTGTCTCAGGTTTACCCTTCTTATCATTAGGTTTCTCTCCAAGATCTCCATTAGAAACTCATAGTTTTTCTCAAAAGTCTCCTTAGTTTCTCCTTTCAATCCGAAAACAAAGTTGATTCCTGGAAGGAAATAAGGCAGTCCATTGTATCCAACATGCCTCCCATACTCGTTGATCACCTCAACTGCAAACATGACCTCTTCAGGAGTAGCAAGCAAACTGTTCTTTCTGATAACCCTTTCATCAGCACTTTCAAGTCCCATGGCTGCAATATTCCCAGGAGTTTGGTAGGTTACTATTGTTTTTATAATCTCCCTTGACTCATCTGGATATTCGGCAATTGTCTTTGGATTGACGTTATCGAGATGAAGGGTTTTTATTTTCGGGCAATTTTCCCATATTGCTCTGTGGAATTCTTTTAGAGCCTCAGGATTCGGTCTGGGTATTTCCTTGTCAAAATCAGCCAGGTAAGTGAAAAAATCTGTCTGGTTGCCAAGTCTGAAGTGTCTTATTCCTAAATCATATAGGGCTTTTATCTCAGCGACAACAGCCCTTGCCTCTCTCATCGAAATCCTGTGTATTCTTTCAATGCAAAAGCTGCATTTTTGCCAGTAGCATCCCTTGTATGTCTCTATTTCACATATAACATTTGGATAGTCAGGGTGTTGCTTTACAACCTTTGCTCCAAGCAATGCAAACTTGTTGACGAAGTTTCTTGTTGCATCTCTCACATCTCCTCCAAGCAGTTCGTAAAGCTTGTGTTCGAATGGAAATGGAAGCACCTCACAACCCTCAGGCCAGTCATCTATTTCCAAAACCATAGGTCCTACGATTATCTTCTCCTTTTCTGGAGCTATGCTCGGGATCTCTCTGAAAGATAATGGATTCCCTCCCAGATACTTTCCAGGAACTGCTATGCCAGCAATGATTATAATTTTATCAGCTTTTTCAACAACCTTCGGGTTCTCTCTGTATTGATCTATTGTTACGTAGAACCATTCAACTTTCAGTTTTTCCAGCATTCCGGCTATGTATCTCGGATATGGTGAGATGTATGGTGGTACTCCAAGACATGACGGCTCATCAACATATCCATCAAGTATGGCAATCATTCTCCTCTCTGGATTTTTGCATGACCCCCGATAATCGAACTGCTCAGCTCTAGGTTTCTAATCTCGCACCTCTCATCAATTATGCTTCTCCAAACCTTAACCTTCTTCAAAACAACCTCATCGAAGATCACAGAATCGCTTACATCACTGCTTTCAATCTCACAGTTTTTTCCAAGGTATGCAAATGGTCCTATAATGCTCCTCTTCTTTATTCTAACCCCTTCCTCAATAACAACAGGCTCTATTATCTTGGATGTCTTGTCTATGGTTACATCACCGCTTACATCATGCCTCAAATACATCTTAAATGCCTCCAGATAGCTGTCAGGGTTTCCTACATCATACCAATCGCCGTTCGAGAATAC
>WAJY01000248.1 GCA_015523645.1 Geoglobus sp.
GTGACTGGGAACATCATTGAAGTTGGAATTCAATACCACAGATCACTTGAAACTGCAACCGAATTTTCTGAGGAGATTGCTGAGAAGATAAATGCTAAGAAAACGGAATTCATGGGGAATGTTCTCTCCATGATCGTTTCCAATATCTCACAATTCAAGATTATCGGTGAGGATGAAAAGATTGGATGGTTTTAGAGGGTTACCGCTGAGGCAGAAAGACTCGGGGCTGATTTAAATTCTGAGAGATTTATGGCGGTGTTCTGGCTTGCAACTCTATTCATGCTATACCATTCATTCCCCAAAAGTTATAAGTGGCTGAAATAGTCTTCAGAGAGTGGATTGATGAGATAGAGAAGCATTATCTCGATCTGATAGGATATGAAAAATCTTTTCCAACAGGCAATCTTGCATTCTTTCTTACAAAAATTTGCGTGAATCTTGTGAGGATGGGGAAAAGCTGAGAGATCCTGAGGTTGAGAGATAAAGAGGTTATGCAATGAGGAGTGAAGGCTTTACACATCAGCACCCTAAAAGAAATATATCAAAATGTCAAAATTATATATTGCCATGCTAACGTTTCAGGAGTTTTCAAAATTCTGTGAGAGTGTAGAGAGAATATCATCGACACTTGAAAAAACGGCAAAGATATCCGGATTTATAAAAGAGATTGACGATGAAGATGACCTCTACAACACAATACTCTTCCTAATGGGCAGAGTTCATCCCGAATGGAGTGAAAAGGATGTTGGAATTGGTATTGGGCTGATATACGAGGCATTGAGAGTTTCTACAGGAGTTGAGAAGAGAATTATAGAGAATCTTGTAAGGGAGAAGGGTGATTTTGGTCTTTCAGCTGAAGAAGTTGTGAGAAAGAAAAAACAGACCTCCTTGTTCTCCGAAGAGTTAACAGTAAAAAAAGTAAGGGAGGTTCTTGATGAGATAAGCAGCCTTACAGGAGAGGGGAGTCAGAAAAGAAAAATAATACTCCTTTCTGAGCTCTACATTTCTTGCACACCAATAGAGGCAAGATACCTTACAAGGCTGATACTAAAGGAAATGAGACTGGGAGTTGGTGAGGGCATAGTGAGGGATGCAATTGCAAGGGCTTTTGGAATCGATGCTGAGATCGTTGAAAGAGCATACATGGTAACAAACGACTATGGAAAGGTTGCGGTAACAGCAAGGAAAGGTGGTAAGGATGCTTTGCTTTCTCTTAAAATAACTCCCCATATCCCTGTCAAGATGATGCTCGCTCAAGTAGCAGAAAACGTGGAAGAGGCTGTGAAAGAGATCAAGCACCTAGGAGTGGAGTGGAAGTTTGATGGAAGCAGGGTTCAGATACACTACGCAAATGGAAAGGTTAGCATTTTTTCAAGGAGACTTGAGAATGTTACAAATGCACTTCCTGACATAGTTGAGGAGGTAAAAAAGAACGTGAAGGAGGGGGTAATTCTTGATGGAGAGGTGATAGCAGTTAAAGATGGAAAGCCGATGCCATTCCAGCATGTTCTTAGGAGATTCAGAAGAAAGCATGAAGTTTCCAAAATGGCTGAAAAGATACCACTAATAGTCTATTTTTATGATATAATATATGATGAAGGTTCAGTAATAGATCTTCCACTGGAGGAGAGGAGAAAGAGATTGATTTCAGCGGTAAGCAAAAATGAAGTGCTGAAAATCGCTGAGCAAGTTGTAACCAGAGACCCAGATGAGATAGCGAGAATATTCAATTCAGCGATTGAAGCTGGACACGAGGGTGTTATGCTAAAAAATCTTGATTCAAAGTATATCCCGGGTAAGAGAGGAAAGAACTGGCTAAAGCTCAAGGCAACAATGGAAACTCTCGATCTTGTTGTTGTTGGGGGTGAGTGGGGAGAGGGGAAGAGAAGCAATCTAATAAGCTCCTACGAACTAGCATGTCTTGATGAAGAGGGGAATCTGTTAAAAGTTGGAAAGGTTGCAACAGGATTCACTGATGAAGATTTAGAAGAACTTACAGAGCTCTTCAAAAGCGAAATAGAGGTTGAAGAAGGGAAAAAGGTTGTTTTTCATCCAAAATACGTTTTTGAGGTTGCATATCAGGAGATCCAGAGGAGCCCAAAATATGAGAGCGGATATGCACTGAGATTTCCAAGATTCGTGAGGCTGAGAGACGACAAGAGTGTTGAGGAGGCTGATACGATCGAGAGGGTAGCAAGGCTTTACGAAATGCAGTTCAGAAGTAAAGGAACCTGAGTACAGTCGCAAAACTAAGCTAGGCAGTGGTTCAATCTCTTCTTTCTCTAAAAATCTATCGAAATCGCTAAACCTAGGCACAAATGAGGATTAGGAATCTTTTTGACTCCGCTCTTTCACCTCAATTTGCTGAACTGACCCATCTCCACTATGTCCTTCTCAACAGATCTTATATGCAGATCCATTGCCCTTTCAGCCCGCTCAGGATCCCGAGCAATCAGAGCTTTTGCAATCTCCTCATGCTCTGCAAGGGATTTTAGGGGTCTTCCCTCAATCTGCAAGCACCTCAGCCTTACCTCTGAAAGCAAATCAAGCAAATTCCGCATTATCTTTACTAAAACCGTATTGCCAGTTGCTTCAGCCAGCAAATTGTGAAACGTTGTATCGTGATCAGCCAGCAAAAGCAACACACCCTTGCTCCTGTTCTTCATCAAATCTTTTGTTTTTTCCAGCAACTCAAAAATCTGATTTATCTGCTCATCAGATGCCCTTACAGCAGCCCACTTTGCTGCATTAATCTCCAGGATTCTCCTTATTTCAAGGAAATCTCTAATTGTAGCATCATCAACTGCCGCAACCCTGACGAACTCCCTTATGAGGTTATCTGGATCCTCCATTCCATTTACAAATATTCCCTGCCCATGTCTTATTTGAATCAGACCTTCCGCAGCAAGTATTTTCAACGCCTCCCTAACCGAAGTTCTGCTAACATTCAGCATTTCAGCCAGCTTTCGTTCTGAAGGTAGTCTATCTCCGGGTTTCAGCTCACCACTCATTATTGAAGATTTCAGAACCTGTACAACCTTCTCATAAACTGTTTTTCGCTCAACCTCGATCGGCTGGAACACAATAAATATGTCTTTACTTTTAGTTTAAAAATTTTGTTAGATCGGTATTGACTGATCTGCTGAAAAAATGTCTTTAAAATCTCAATTTCCTGTAAATTAGTTTCTTAATTAACAATAGGGACGATTGATGATGCATGCGGGAGTACCAAAATCTTCTCTCCCTTGCTAATCTTAACTGCCTTTTCTAAAGCTGTTTCTAAGTCAGAAACGAGATCAATTTTGAGAGTTTCTCCATCCCTAGAAGTTAACTTGTCGGAGACAAAAATAACATTGCGCTTTGCTACTGTCTTCGCCCAAAGGTATGCTTTGTGAACACCAATTTTAAATCCTGTCTCTCTAAAATAATCTATTATCTCGCTAGGAGATGAAAAAGAGCTAAGTGTTCTCTCAAAAGCCTCATCACCCAGCCCTCCTGGACATTCTGCAACCAAAACAATAACCCCATCAGGCTTTGAAACGATTTCAGCAGTAGCCAGAGCTTTCTGAGCTTGGTAGACATTTAAGTCCCTAGGATACCCACCTGGAGATGCAACAACGATGTCTGCTAAGAATGGAGTCTTAACCTCCAAGATATCTCTGGCAAACTCAACCCCCTTTCTGTGGGCTTCTAACCAGTCACCAGCCACAGCCTTCAGCAAACCTTTTCTGTAATCAATAACAACGTTCACCAGGAAATCAATCCTTGCAACTGATCCAATTTCATCTATATCCTCTCTTACTGGATTTCCCTCCAAGACTCCAAGCTTTGCTTTTTCATCAAGCATGAGAGAATGATTTGTTTCTATTGTCTCTACCCCTCCCAAGCCTATTGCAACACCCTTTGCACCTCCAGTATATCCGACAAACTGATGTGGCTCAATCATCCCTGTAACAATCCTTTTTTCAGCCTGAAAATAGTGCTTGTTTACCCAGATGGGCGTTCCTCTGGATGTTCTTCCAAGATATGCTAGATTCTCACTATCCATTGCATCATGAAAAACGATCCTTCCAAATTCACTTACCAACTCCTCACCGACAAGATCTTCAATGGAGAGATTTTTGCTCTCATGCATTCCTGTTCCAACAAGCAGTGTAATGTTCTCTCCACCAATTCCTTGCTCTTTGAGCTTGGAGAGAAGAGAGTTGAGTATCAGAGAGTTTGGCACCGGTCGAGTTTCATCGCTAATAACAATGGCTACGCTTTCAGCACCATTCAATTCAGCCATGCCTTTATGAGATACTGGGTTTTCCAAAGCCCTCAAAACCTCAGCTTCTGGATTTTTTGGTGGGTGAGCTTTCTTTGGGAGAAGATAAAATCCGGAGAATTTTCCGGTTACCTTTAACGTTCCATCTCCATAGGGAACCTCAATTTTCATCATGTATCATACCTCATTCCAACTTTAACTCAACTCCAAACTCCTCTGAAAGATCAACCAAGCTTGCAAGAGTTTCTTCATCCAGAGGTATTCCCTTCTTTTTCCTCTCCTCCAGTATCTTGAATTTAAGCTCTCCGGGCACTCTGATTTCATCGAACTCCTTCATTTTTGGGATCGACTTCAATCTCGCAAGATATGCTTCTATGTCCTTTAAATAGTCTGCATAGTCTCTAAAGCCCTCAACACTGATTGCAAGAATTGAGAAGCCTCCCTGCGAGGAGAAATCAGATGGTAAATCAAATCCAAACTTTCCCCCAAGAACTGCTCCACAAAACAAATCGATCATCAATGCCAGTGCATATCCCTTCACACCATCTGGTAGCAGAGCACCTCCTATTGCTTTTTCAGGATCCGTGGTTGGCTCACCATTCTCATCAAGAGCCCAGTTCGGAGGTATTTTTTCTCCCCTCTTCCAAGCAAGAAGTATTTTTCCCCTAGAAGAAATGCTCATTGCAGAATCAAACAGAATGTGTCTGTTTTCCTTGAATGGAAAACCTATTGCTACCGGATTTGTGCCCAAAAAAGCCCTTCTTCCACCCAGGGGCGCCATGACAGCCGGAGCATTTGCTACTGCCATTCCAATCATTCTGCTTTCAACAACCTTCAGGGTGTAGTGGGTTAGCATGCCCACATGCCCCAGATTTACTGCACATCCAAATCCGATACCGTTGCTTTCTGCTTTTTCAATAACCCTTTCAGTAACCTCCATCGCAACTCCCTGCCCCAATCCAGAATCGCCATCGATAAAAACAATTCCATCACTCTCCCTTATTATTTTGTAATCGGGACAGGGATTTAACTTACCGCTACGGATGGCTTTAACGTAATAAGGTAGCCTGACTATTCCGTGGGAATCAACTCCAAAAAGATTTGCCAAAACCAAATGATCTGCAACAATTCTTGAGTCTCTATCCCCAACCCCAAGTTTTAGAAGAACGCCTTGAGCAAACAGCTTCAGTCCTTCGGGATCAACAACAATCATGGTATGTGGTCTAACCAGATTGTATTTATTAATTTTTGATGGTAAGGTTGCTCAACTCTACCAATCATAACAAAATCCAAAAAATTTGGGGGATAGAGGAAAAAGAAAAACACCACCTATAGCATAGAGAACTGCCAAGCCCGTAGCGAATTCAGTTTAGGCAAAATCACTCCTTCAGTCTTTGATTTTTGTCTCAAAATAAATTTAATTAAAATTTTTATTTTTCCTTTTTCCAACTTACCAAAACACTCTAGCTCAATCAACCTTTAAATCGAAAATCATTAAATACACTTCCATCTGGCTTGATGATATGCCTAGGTTATTCAACTCTGAGAATGCCTTGCAAAATTCACTGAGGTCTTGGTTTAAGATAAGAGGTAGGTATTATCATGGTGGCATTGCATTCGCCTTTCACAGAATCTCAGGATTTTTTCTGGTTGGCTACTTTTTGTTCCACATGCTTGCCTTTCCTCAATCACTTAGGATAGGTTTTAAAATAGCCCCTCTCATAGTTTTTATCGCCACATTTCACGCCCTCAATGGACTGAGGCTTGCGCTAAATGAGATCGGTGTTGGATACAGCCATAGAAGGGTTTTTGTGATGCTAGTAGTTCTCTTATCCTTCATAACTTTAGGAGCATTCCTCCTCCTATCTTCATGAGGTGGTTGTAATGGAAAGAAGAGTTGCGGGTTACGCGAATCCGATTGCATGGCTCTTGAAGGTAATCTCTGGCTTGGCTCTTCTTATATTGTTAAGCATGCATCTCCTTGCAACTCACACCAACTCAAGTCTAATTAGAATAACGAACGAGATGTTTTATGCTACCCTCTTAATTTTCGTACTCATCCACGTATCTACAGCCTTGAGGGACGTGCTAATTGAACTGAGCCTTAAGAGAATGGCTGTATGGGCTGTTATAATTGCAATCTTACTAATAGCTATTCCCCATTTTGGATTTGCTGGCTTTCCTGCATGATCAAGAAAAACTGCCAAAATTCATTTTTCCAAAATAAGAGGAGAAGAATCGATTTCATCAATTCCTCAACCCATTAACCGTAAGTTTTATTAATTATAAATCTGGAAATAGGTAAGACCACAGACCGGAGGTGGAAAAATTGAACAAAAGATTTGGTGGTAAAAGTAACAGGGTAGCCTTAGTTGGGCTGCTGATTCTGATGTCGCTCGTGATAGCATTTGCTGGTTGTGCACAAAAAGCTCCTGAGGAGAAACCAAAGCCTGCTGAAACTGCCACAGAAACTCCGAAGCCTGCTGGTATTACTCTAACGACTGCAGGAGGAACCCCGGGAGGGGTTGGTTATGCTATTATGAGTGCAACAATGTCCACGACATCTAAAAATTATCCTGAAATCAACTACAACATAGTTCCCGGAGGTTGGGTGGGGAACATACACAGAGTGAACAGGGGTGAGCTTGATGTAGCCCATACAACAAAAGCAGCTGGTGCGCTTGCAATGTCCCAGAAGGGTCCATTTGAAGGAAAACCAAAGCCAGAAAATGTAAGAACGCTGTTCATGGATCAGATAGAAGTCTACTACTTTATAGTTGCAAGAGCCGATTTTCCATATGACACTGTTGATGAGATTGCAGAAGCAAAATACCCGCTAAAGGTAACAAATCAGCCAAAAGGGACATTTGGAGGTTATCTATGGGATTCTATACTTACTGAGCTTGGAATGGATGAAGAGACACTCAAATCACTTGGAGGAAGTTTGACACGTGTAACTTGGTCCGATGCAGCAAGCTTGCTCAGAGACGGGCATGTTGATGCTATACTGGCTGTTGGTGGTAAAAAGATTGGCTGGCTTGAAGAGATAACAGCCTTGAAGGACGTGAAGTATGTAGGACTTTCTGAAGAGCTTGCAGATAGAGTTTCTAAGAAATACGGGCTTATAAAGGTTAAGATACCTGCAGGCACTTTTCCAAAACAGGACAAGCCGATAATTGCGCTTAAGGATACTGGCATGATTATCGCAAAAAAGGACTTGCCTGAAGATGTTGCATACAAGATCGTTAAAGCTGTTGCAACGGATTATGAGTACTTCAAATCACAGCACGCGATGCTCCAGAACTTCAAACCCGGACCTGATATGTATAAGCTGAGCCCGTTCCCTCTACACCCAGGGGCAATAAAAGCTTACAAGGAATTGGGTTACATGAAATGATAAAACAAAATTTTTTAATTTTTTAACCAATTTTTAGAGTTAACACCCATGTAATGGAGGGGTTCAATGGGAGTGATTTCGGAGGATAGCCTAAAGAGGATAGCAAGAATTCTGATCTCAATTCTTGCAGTTGGAACGGCATCCTTTCACCTCTATACAGGAGCTTTCGGGACATTTGACGCTTTAATTCAGCGTCCAGTTCATCTTCTTCTTCTCACAGCCCTTTCCTTCTGCATATACCCGTTCTTGGGCAAATCTGAAAATTTGAAAGCAAGAATTGTGGATTTTCTCTTGGTTGTTCTAACCCTCATTTCCCTAGCCTACATTCTCGCATCTCACGACAGGTATCTGAACACAATTCTCTACGTAGATTATCCGCAGACACTTGACTGGGTGTTCACAATTCTGGTAACAGCACTGGTTTTGGAGGCTGCAAGAAGAGCTGTAGGGGCTGCTCTCCCTTTCTTGGCTCTGGTCTTTTTGGTAGCAAGCTATATGCTTGCCACACTTCAAATATTCCCTGGAATGGGATTTCCTAAGATCCCGGACTACTGGTGGGTTCATGCAATCTTCATAAGCACCCAGGGACTCTGGGGCATTCCAACAATGGTCTCAGCAACTTACATCTTTCTATTTGTCGTTCTTGCAGCCTTGCTTGAGGCAACAAAGGTTGGAAGGTTTCTTATAGACTTTGCAATTTCCCTTGTTGGAAGATCAACAGGAGGTCCAGGAAAGGTTGCAGTTGTTTCAAGCTCCCTTTTTGGCTCCATCTCAGGAAGCGCCGCAGCAAACGTCTATGCAACCGGGGTCTTCACAATACCGACGATGAAGAAATTTGGATTTGAGAAGAACTTTGCAGGCGCTGTAGAGGTTGTGGCTTCTACAGGCGGACAGCTCATGCCACCGATAATGGGTGCCGGAGCCTTTGTGATGGCTGAGTTTTTGGGGATACCATACATCAGAATTGCCGCAGCTGCAATCATACCCGCATTCCTCTACTACCTTGCTACCTTCTGGGCAGTTCATGCAGAGGCGAAGAGGCGGGGACTTACTGGACTTCCAAGCGATCAGGTTAGATCATTCAAAAGCATGATGAGAGATGAGATGGGGCAGTTTATCACCTTCTTCATAACAATAGGTGCTCTTGTTGCAATGCTTTTGAGCGGATCTTCTCTTTACAGGGCAGTTTTCATAACGATCCTTATACTTCTGTTTGTCAGTTCGCTCAGAGCCGAATCGAGGCTCGGTCCAAGAAGCTTCTGGTTCGCTCTTGAAACAGCATCGAAAAACGCAACCATGATTGCAATGGCTTGTGGAGTGGCATCTCTGATTGTTGGCATTCTAACGGTAACAGGACTTGGTGTCTCTTTCTCAAAGCTGCTCATCGACTTCAGCCACGGCAATGTCATGCTACTCCTCTTCGCAGCCGCACTTCTTGCCATCATCCTCGGCATGGGTATGCCAACAACTGCCGCCTACATCCTTGCCGCATCTTTAATAGCTCCTGCACTGATAACCTCAGGTGTTGGAAAGCTCCCTGCTCACTTCTATGTCTTCACATTCGCCATTTATTCAACAATCACTCCTCCAGTTGCTCTTGCAGCATATGCTGCCGCCAACATCTCTCAGGGAGACCCGATCAAAACGGCATCACTGGCAATAAAGATGGTGATGCCGAGCTTCATAATACCTGTGAGATACGTCTTACATCCAGCCATCCTTCTCATTGGATCACCTTTTAGCATAATTACAGACATACTACTCCTCTGCATCGCAGTTATAGCATTCGAGGCAAGCATATTCTCCTGGCCCATTGAAGATAAGCTTACAAGAGCACTTTTCGCCATAGGTAGCTTGGTTATAATCTTTCCCTTAATGACACCAAGACTTGAGGGAGACCTTATTGGCTTTGGAATCATACTCCTTGGCTTCGTCTTGAGCCTGTTCCTTGGCAAAAGAAGGAGTGGTGTATGAATTTTGACTACTTCCAGCTTGCAGTGATAGTAGTTGCGGTTGTTGGCTCAGCAATAATAAAAAATGGTGTAGGAATAGGATCTGGAATCTTTCTGGTTACTCTCCTCTCACTAACTCTCCCTCCAAAAATTGCCCTAGGACTTGGTGCTCCTGCAATGCTCATTTCTGACATAGTAGGGATCAGAAATTACTGGAAAGAGTGGAACAAGGGAGAGCTGCTTCTCCTTGTCCCATCAGCCTCAATTGGGGTTTTAGTTGGAGGCATCACCGTAAAGTTCACACCAAACGAGATATTCAGAATCTGGGTAGGAAGTTTTGCTTTGATAATTGCAATCTACAACCTAGGCAGGGGAAGAATATTCAAATGGAAAGGCTATGAGATGAATTTTTTCAAATCCATCGACGGCAAAAAGCTCACAGGATTTTTTGGTTTTCTTGGCGGTGTTGCTAGCACAATAATCCATGCTGGAGGTCTTGTGATGTCGCTATTCCTTCTCAAGGAGAAGTCTGACAAGAGAATGTTTGTGGGAACGCTTGTTTTTTTCTTTGCAATTGTAAATTTCCTTAAGATGATAGCCTACATAGGAATAGGCATACTAACATCAAACACACTGCTTTTGGTTCTCCTCGCCTCACCTCTCATCGTTCTTGGAGGAAATGTTGGGAATGCCCTAAATAAGAGGGTAGAGCAGGAACACTTTAGAACAATCGTGCTTCTCGTAATACTTCTAATAGGAGCAAGGCTATTGCTTGGATAGCCTATGAATTTTTTCTGAGAACAGGCTCAGTTTCTTCTTGAAGGAAAAGGAAAGAATCATTCTTCTTAGCATCTGAATGGCTTGAGCAGGTTCAACACCTTTAGGACAGTTTTCACTGCATTCTGATGCAAAATGACACCTCCAGACACCAGAATTTGAATTTAACACCTCATACCTCTCCTCAAAACCTTCATCCCTTGAATCTACTATGTATCTGTATGCTTGTGAAAGTGCCTGGGGTCCAAGATACTCCCAAGAACTGTCGAAATTCGGGCATGAAGATGAGCAGAGACCGCAAACTATGCAGTATCCATAATTGAGATACCTCTGCAGTTCATGAGGTAGTTGAACGTAAAATTTCTTTGGCTTCTCCTGCTCCTCTCTATTCTTCCTTATCAGATATGGCTTAACACTTCTGTGTTTCTCAAAAAAATCGTCCATCTCAACAACCAGATCCTTTATAACCCTGTATTTTGGAAGTGGCTTGATCGTTACCTCATCTCTCCCCAAATCCTTGATGAGGGTCTTGCACGCAAGTCTCGGCACCTCATCTATCAGCATACCGCAGGAACCGCACTGAGCCATTCTGCATGAATACCTGAAGCTCAGGGATGGGTCCAAGTTCTCCCTCACCCAGATTAGGGCTTCCAGAACCCTTGTATATTCGTAAACCTCAACCACATACTCCTGAAAACGAGGCTTTTTGTCCTTTAATGGATCAAATCTGAGAATCTTTAGAGTAACTTCCATAGCCTTTCAATACCTCCTCTCCTCTGGTTTCCATTTTGTTATCCTAACTGGCTTGTACGAAATCTCAACTCCACCATTCCTGCATCTTGCTATTGTGTGCCTAAGCCACTTGTTGTCATCACGGTAAGGAAAATCTAAGCGATAATGCGCCCCTCTCGATTCTCTTCTCATTAAAGCACTTGTCACAATTACCTCAGCAACATCGAGCATGAAGCCAAGCTCAAGGAGATGAATTAGTTCAACATTGAAAGCCCTTGAAGAGTCGCTCAAGCCAACATTCAGGTAATCTTCTTTTAGCTGTCTTATCGTTTTCAGAGCTTCAAGCAACCCCTTCTCTTCTCGAAAAACATGAACATTTTTTTCCATTGTTCTTTGGAGCCTCTTTATTAAAGAATAAACTCCGAAGTCACCTCTCTTGCCAATAATTTTCTCAATGCTATCCACCTCCTCAAATATCCTTTTCTTTGAAACTTTTACACTCTCTTTTTTGCGAATCGCATAGGATACAGCACTTCTACCTGCAATCGCACCTGTAACCAAGCACATTGGAAGAGAATTGCTTCCAAGCCTGTTTGCCCCATCAATGCTCGCACATGCCACTTCTCCAGCAGCAAACACACCCATTACCTCGGTTTTCATGCCTATGTCAACATCTATCCCACCCATTGAAAAATGGGCTGCAGGTCTAACAGGGACTAGCTCTGTTAGAGGATCTATTCCTATAAAATCTCTCGCGTTCTCAACAAATGTTCGATAAATTGTGAGAAGCTTTTCCTCTCCCACAGGTCTTGCATCAAGCAGGACAGAATCCATGTTTCCATGACTCTTCCATCCTCTTCCTTCCATGATTTCCTGCATTATTGCTCTTGATATGATATCCCTTGCCGCGAGATCCATTTTTTCAGGAGCGTATCTTTTCATAAACCTCTCTCCCTCTGAATTCAGCAGTATGGCTCCATGACCCCTCAATGCTTCTGTTGCTGGAATTCCATGGGGAACCATGCAGGTTGGAAGCCACTGAATAAATTCCATGTCCTTTAGGGGTATTCCGGCTTTAAAAGCCATTGCAAAACCGTCTCCGGTGGTTGTATGGGCATTTGTTGTGAACTCCCATAGCCTTCCCAAGCCTCCGGTTGCCAGAATTATTGCTCTAGCTTTAAAAAAAACAGGTGAGGTGTCTTTTCTTTTCAAAGCTAGGAGACCGCTGAATCTGCCTTCCTCAACAACAAGTGAGACTGCAAAAAATTCATCGTATCTTTCAAAGTTCTGATATCTAAGAAGGGTGTCGTAAAGAGTCCTCATCAGAAAATGTCCTGTTCTGTCTTCAGCAAATACGGTTCTCGGGACCTCATGAGCTCCAAAAAGTCTCAAAGCTATCGATCCATCCTCATTTCTGCTCCAAGGACATCCCCAGTGTTCAAGCTGGAGTATCTCTTCAGGACACCTCCTCACAAACTCCTCAACAACATCCTGATCTGCCAGAAAATCGCTTCCTTTTATTGTATCGTAAGCGTGCTGCTCAAAGCTATCATTCTCAGACAGAACGGCAGCAGCACCCCCTTCCGGAGCTACCGAATGAGATCTCATCAAGTGAACCTTCGAAATTACTCCAACACTCAATTTCTCGTTGCTAGCTTTCAGCACCTCTATGGCAGATCTCAAGCCCGCGATTCCTGTGCCAAGTATCAGCACATCGTGCTCAATAACTTCCAGATTTTGTCACCCCTAAGCAAAGCCTTGCAGAATTTCAGCAAGCTTCGCCCTAGCATTACTTGTAACTTTCTCGTAGATGCTATTTCCATGGGAATCCATTGATACAATAAGTGGACCAAAATCTCTCACTCTAAATACCCAAAGGCATTCAGGGAATAGATCTTCCCAGTAAACCTCCTCTATTTCCTCTATCTGTGTTGTCTCAAGTGCAGCAGCACCTCCAACAATGGAGAGATAAACTGCCCCAAATCTCTTCATCGCATCCAAGCTGCCCTTTAACAAACCACCCTTCCCTATTATCCCCCTAACTCCATACCTCTCAATCAGCAGAGGGGAGTACCTCTCCATTCTTGTGCTTGTGGTTGTCCCAATGCATATTTTCTTCCATCTTCCCCCTTCCTTCTTTGCATTTGGTGCGGTGTGAAGGACGATATAGTTTTCAAGGCTTACAGGTGGATCAACACCCTCATCAAATATTCTTCTTTGAGTTGCATCCCTGATTCCGATTATTCTGCCGTTAAGATAAACAACATCTCCTATCCTTAGCCTCCTAACTTCATGCTCGCTCACCGGACTTTCAAGCCTGTATTCCATAAGCCCACACCTCAACTCAGGCAAGATATTCAACCTCAAACTCCTCAGAGATACAAGCGCAAGATCTTTGCCCTTTCCAGCACTGGAGATTTATTCCAACAGGAAGCTGGCTTATGTGCGTGTCTGCAATCTCAACGTTCACAGCCAAGGCTGTACATTTTCCTCCCAGTCCCATCGGACCTATCCCTGTTTTGTTGATCGCATTCAAAAGCTCATCCTCAAATCTTTGAAGACTCTCATCTGGATTTGGAATATCAATTCTCCTCATTGTTGCTGCTTTTTTTGCCAGCCAGGCACACTCATCAAACGTCCCGCCAATACCAACTCCAACGATAACAGGTGGGCATGCTTTTGATGCCCCCTCAACTATTGACTCTAAAATGAACCTTTTAACGCCAGATACCCCTTCAGCTGGAGTGAGCATCCTGAGAAAGCTCTGATTCTCAGAGCCTGAGCCTTTAGGTACGCATGTAATTCTCACTAGCCATTCAGCATCATCTTGAAATTCGAAATGGACATCTGGAACTCTTCTGCCTACATTGTCGCCCCTCAATTCTCTTGTTAAAGGGTGAAGCATGTTTGGTCTGAGATCAAATTCCCTGGTTGCTTTGCTCGTACCTCTGTATACAGCCTCATAAACCTTTTTAAGGTTGAGGCTTACCTCACCACTTAGTTCAACAAGATAAACGGGTGTTCCGGTGTCCTGGCATACAATCATGTCATTTTCCTTGGCTACCTCTATGTTTTTCAAGATTGTTCCTAAGACCATTCTGCCAATCTCTGATTCCTCATCTTCATAAGCTCTCTCCAAGGCTCTCTGCACATCTCGCGGAACCTCCTTAAGAGCCTTAACATAAAGTTTCTTGCAAGCATCCTCTATCAGCCTGTAAAGTTTCTCCATCCAGATCACCGCTTGCAAAAATGTTACATTGAAGGATAGAGCCTGTTGATCGTGAAGTTGTCATGCCTGACTATTTCAGCTGCTGTTAACTTGCCTGAGGCTACCTTAAGCATAAACTCAAAAACCTTCTCTCCCCCTTCCCTTACACTCATCTTGCCCCTAATTATGTCGCTTACATCCACGTCAATGTTGTCTTTCATTCTCTCAGCAGTAACGGGATTTCCGGTGATCTTGATCACCGGTATAATCTGATGTCCCACAGGATTTCCCTGTCCGGTTGAGAAGAGGTGTATGGATGCACCAGCAGCAGCCAATAGTGTGACTTGTTCTTGGGCACTTGAGCTCGTATCCATGAACCAGAGTCCCTTGCTGGGAGGTCTTTCAGCTGGCTTAAGCACACCTTTGATGCCTCTTTTTGGCACTTTCTGAATGTTGCCCAGAGCCTTTTCCTCTATTGTTGTCAGACCACCTGCTATGTTTTCTTCTGTTGGCTGAGAACCCATTATATCAACGCCCTTCGATTTTGCAAACTCAAGATATCTGTTAAAAACCTCTAGAAACTTCTTCCTTTCTTTCTCATCCACAAATCTCTCCGCAATTATGTGTTCTCCTCCAGCTAATTCTGTTGTCTCTCCGAATATGAATGTTCCGCCTAGATCGATTATTTTTTCACCCACAACCCCGATAACAGGATTCGAGGCAATTCCAGATGTTGTGTCAGATGCTCCACACTTAACCCCAATTATCAAGTCAGAGATCTTGCAGGGTTCTTTTTGTATTTCACTTGCCCATGATACCAGCTCTCTTGCATGCTTCGCAGCATCTCTAATTGCATCTATTGTCCCCTTTCCTATCACATGAACAGCTCTGACTGGCTTTTTCGATCTCCTCTCGATTTCTTCAGCAACTTTCAGCGTCCAGTTCGGTTCTATCCCAACAACAACAGCAGCAGCCACATTCGGATTACATCCAGTCCCTATCAGAGTTTCAAATGTCAATTCTAGATCCTCGCCAAACTGAAGCCTGCCATACTGGTGTGAGACTGCAGTCGTCCCTCTAATGAGCTTGCTTACTCCCTCAACAACAGGTGCCCCTGCATGATCAACTGCAATCAGAGCCACGTGATTTCTAACACCAACACTGCCATCCTCTCTTCTGTAACCCAAAAACTCGACTTCAGACATTCTAAACACCTCATGTGAACTTCAAACTCCTAACATTGTGTGTGTGCACGTGCTCTCCTGGCTCAATTTTTTCTGTTGCTGCTCCTATAATTTCACCGTATTTAACCACCTTACCACCCGCATCTATCAATTCCAGTGCAACCTTGTGTCCAAAAGGAATTCTTTCCTTAACAGAAATCTCAACCTCTTTTCCTCCTTTCTCAACACGAACCTTGTCTCCCGGCTCTAAATCCTCAAGAGCAACAGCAACGTTGTCTTTCTCATCGTGCAGATGTATTTTTTTAATTGCCAAAATCCCACCTCCAAGGTCAGTGGTCTAACCACCACCTATTTGTATATATCGTTTTCCCTCTTAATCTGCAAGCAGATCAGTGAACGAACACAATTCCAAATGTTGTTGCGCATGGAAAGTCTTCAGGTGGAATCGGTCTCGCTCTCACAGGATATACCTCCCATCCGAGCTTTGAAGCGAGATCTATAACATCGATGCCAACAGCCTCCATGGCAGGTCTAGCCTTGAGAACAAACCTGCATCTCTCCCCTTTAAGCACACTGCACGGCTGCATCATGCAGAGTGCATGCTGACACGAACCACCTCCAAACCCCATCGCAAAATAATACCCATCACTGAACGCTTGAGCTTCAAGAAGACCGACAACCTCCATGTTCTTTCTGTAATGCCTGGCTATGTCTTCCTCTTTTTTAGGATCAACAAAATCATCCTTTGGTTCGACAGCTCTTTTTATCACAAGGGCATACTTGTATCTTGGAATTATTTTGCCCATCTCCTCAGCTGTTGGGCTGTATGGAGGGCAATTTATGCAGTTGTTGTAATGATGGCAGACAGATATTCTGCACTTCATCCTTAACCTTTCATCAACACTCACCATCGATGCAGGAATTACTTTGGCATCCTCACATCCAAGTTTCAACGCAAATTCCTTGTATCTCTCAAGATCCTCCAGCAACTCTCTTTCAGAAACGCCAGTTTTGAACCTCCTAGGCTTCTGAAACATTCCTAACTGTCTCAGAAACTCGCGGTCAAATCTTGCAAATCTGTTCTTCTCCTCAATCTTGATTTTATTCATTAAAGATGATCTGTTTCAAAATTTAATAAGATTTCGCCATAGCATCATTTCCCCAATTTCTGAAATGGGAAAAGTTTATCTTTTTATCAGGAGCTTAAATCTTGTGAGAATTATCAACGCACACGTTCACATTGGCAAATCTCTAGCCTTATCAATGGATGTGAAGATTGAGGATGTTGAGAAAGAGATGATTGAGGCTGGAGTTCATGAATGCCTTGTTTTCCCGTTTCCTTCATGGGCTGTTGAAAATTCCGAAGTTAATTCTTGGATTTTGGAGATTTGTGAGAGAAATAAAGTGTTTCATCCTGTTTTTTATGTGAGGGACGATCTTAAAGCCCCCGAAAACAGCAGATATGTGGCAGTTAAATGGCATTGGGTGAGAGGTGTATCTGACACAAAATCAAATTACAGCGTTCTGAGGGATGAAGGGCTGGAAGAACTTGTTGAAGAGATAATCAGACTTGGAGTTCCAGTGATATTTGAGGAGGAGTTCGAATTCACAAAGATGTTCACGGAGATGTTCAGAGACGCTAAACTGATAATTCCCCATCTCGGTGCTCTTGGTGGAGATCCATCTGCGTTTCTTGATGAGTTTGAAAATAATGAGAACATCTACTTCGACACATCTCTTTCTTCTCTCCCAACCCTTCTGAGATTCGTGGAGAGAATTGGAGCGAAGAGAATGATCTTCGGCTCCGATTTGCCATTTGGAAACATGAAATATGAGCTTGAAAAAATCATCAATCTTGAGATTGACAGAAAGGAAAAGGAGAGAATTCTTTGCAGAAACATAAGGAAATTGTGCAATATCTAGCATCAACCAAAAATTTTATATCCAACAAAATCGAACACGTGTTCGATGAGGGTGATTGAGCCTTTGTTGATTATACTTGCAATGATCTTTCCGTTTGTCGGGATTAAAAGCCATGACCTCTCCACATACATATACTGGACAGCTGTAGTTTCCTTGTATCTTGCATACACAACATACAAGAGGTGGGAGATTGAATAGCTTTCTGATAGTTGTTTTTCTCTATGCAGTAGCAGGAACGGCAATCGCTCTTTATGCGAGGAAGATTGGCATAAGGGATGATGTTGACTACTACATTGCAGGAAGAAATGTTAGCGGAGCTATCTCAGCTTTAACCTATGCTGCAACGACATACTCAGCTTTTATGATGATTGGTCTTGTTGGTCTAAGCTATGCCAGCGGTGTGGGAGCCTATGGCTTCGAGCTCTTCTATCTTGTTGGCACGTTAATGCTCCTAACCTACTACGCCCCAAAGATATGGAACATGTCAAAGGAGCTAGACGTTGTCTCTCCAGCAGAGTTACTTGGGAAAAGGTTTGGAAGTGCAACAGCAATCTCAGTTGCAACAATTTCTCTGATTGCCTTAATTCCCTACACATCAATACAACTAATTGGTGTCTCTCTTGTAATTGAGAAGCTCTCTGGTATAGGTTTCAACGCAGGAATAGCAATATCAGCCCTACTCATAGCACTATGGGCATTCATAGGTGGTTTGAGGGGCGTTGCATGGACTGATGCTCTTCAGGGAGTTATAATGATCTCAGCATCCCTTGTAGCTCTGCTTTACGTTTTTTCAATGAATCCGGACTTTGCGAGCGAGATTCCAAAGCTTGGAGATCTTTTGGTGGTGCCAAACAAAATTTGGACTCCATCAAGGTTTATCTCTCTCACAGTTCCATGGTTTTTCTTTGCGCTAACAAATCCTCAGGTTTTCCAAAGGATATTCATTCCCAAGAATGAAAGGGCTTTGAAGCGAATGGTTGTATACTTTGGAGCATTCGGACTCACATACACCATCATCGTCACACTGATTGGACTCATGCTCAGGGTGATGTCCCAGAGTGGTGGATTTCCAGCAATAAACGACAGAGACCTCGTCACACCCACTCTCCTATCGATGATGCCAGAATGGATGGCACTTTTTGTAGGATTGAGCATACTTGCTGCAGCAATAACAACAGCCAACTCAATAATCCTCAGCCTTTCATCAATGGTTTCAAGGGACTTGTTCAAAAACCCGCTTGCCGGAAGAATGGCGATAATCATCTTGACACTTGCTGTGGCTGTTTTTGCATCCTCAAGACCAGCATACATAGTTGAGCTTGCTGTGATGTCCTCAACTCTGCTTCTTTCAACTTTACCGCTGGTTGTAGCCATTGTCCATACAAGGTTTGAGAGAGGATTTGAAGCTCTAATAACTGCATTCATTGTAGGAGTTGTGTTAAGCTACTTAAAGTACCCATTTACCGGGTTGGCTGTCCTTGCCATTGGATTCTCGGTTATTATGCTGACTAACATGCCGAAAAGACGATAAGCTCTGGAAAAATTCAATTTCTATTTTATTGAGTCAATAAACTTCAGGTCATCCAGGAAAGGATAATTTCTCCTAGCTCTTTCAACCTCAGAAAGATCAATTTTCGAGAAAACAAGCTCTTGGAGATTTCCAGCCTCATTTAAAACCTTTCCATATGGATCTACTATGGCAGAGTGTCCATTATAAATTCCCTTTTCATCCACACAGTTAACAGCAGCAACATAAAACTGGTTCTCTATTGCCCTGGCTCTGATTAAAACCCTCCAGTGTTCAATCCTCACTGCAGGAAACTCAGCAGGTACTGCAAGTATCTCAGCCCCCTTCTTCATCAGCTCCCTTGCAAGCTCCGGAAACCTTATTTCATAGCAAACCAAGACTCCAATCTTACCTACCGGTGTGTCGAAAACCCTAAGCTCCTTTCCAGGTGTGAAGTGCTCTCTCTCATCAGTCAATGGAAAGGGAAGAATTTTCCTGTATTTCCCTATTATCTCTCCATCATAAATGAGGCATACAGAATTGTAAAGCTCCTCATCTCTCTCCACAACTCCTGTGACTATGAGAGTGTCCTTTCCCCTGGAAAATCTGAGCACAGGATTCAGCTCATCCTCAGCAGTTTCAACATTCAAAAAGTTTTCTGAATGCAATCCTGTGTTTGAAGCTTCTGGAAGAATTGCAAGGTCAGCATTTACCTGCACAGCTCTTTTTAAAAGACTTAATGCCTTAGACTTGTTCACCTCCACATCCTTGGTTATTCTTTGCTGGGCACATGCGACAACAATCTCACTCAATGTGATCCACCACCATTCCCTCCTTTGTTATCTCCACTTTCTCTCCATCTCTAACAATACAGAAACCCCACTCCAGTATTTTAAGGTGGTAATCAAGCTGTTTTTCATCCAAGGCAAGCTCATCCTTTATCTCATCAAGGTTTTTCCCTTCCCTGACAAGCTTCAGGATCTTCCTTCTTATTGGGCTGTTTACTGCAATCTGATATCTTTTGTGATATTCCCTGCTTTTCTCTATTGATTCGCTATGCCTGCTCCAGCTTTCACGCATAACCCCACACCTTCCTTGCTTTTGATGGTTGGAAGAAAATGCATTAAAAGGTTATATACTTTCCCCATCCCCAGGAATTCCATGAGAATAACGGTTAAAGACCAGCCCTGCGGTTACAAAACTGAGATTTGTGTTGAGAAAGTTGACAAAAGAAGTGTGAGGGTGAAGGTAAAGTCGGAATGTCCGGATGTTCAAAGATATGGGGAAAGGCTTGGAATTCTTGATGCGAAAGATATTCTCACAAAAATTCCGGAGAACAATGTTTACAGGCTTGCAGACATAAGGCATTCAACCTGCGTAATTCCATACATGATTCTGAAGGCTGCTGAGATAGAACTTGGGCTGAACGTGAAGAAGTTTTTCAGCTATCAGATCGATGAGAGCTGTTAAAGCTTTGAATTTCCCTGGCAAAAGTTTTATAATGCATTGAAAATGAGTGAGTTCGATGAGAGTTATCGACTTAAGGGGACTTGTTTGCCCCGAACCTCTAATCAGAATGGCTGGAGAGATAAAAAAGATTGAGAGCGGTGAGACTTTCGAGGTTCTTGCCACCGATCCTGGAACACTAACAGACATACCCATGTGGGCAAGAAACAACAATATAGAGGTTATTGAGAGCAAGAGAGAGAATGACATCATAAAGTTCACATTAAGAAAGCCTTAGAAGTCACTTCGAATTTTATCCAACATATCCTGAAATTTTTGAATATTTTATAACATTTTTCAGAATTTTTCAGAGAAAAACTTAAATAGGTCGATTAAAAATTACAAAAAAAGGAGGATGGTAGCATGACAGATGATTGTGAGCAGTATGTTAGGGAGAAGATGAAGCTGTATCCTAGATTTTTGCAGCCAATCTGCCAGATATGGCCCGAGGCAGCCAAAAAATTTGCGGACTTCTATGAGGAAATTTTCAAGGATGGTGCATTGGACAGAAAAACGAAGGAACTGATTTTTACAGCTATAGGGGTAGCAACAGCCTCTCCAAGATGCATCGTTCATGTTATAGCCGCAGTTGAGGCAGGAGCCACAGACGAGGAAATACTGGAGGCAGTAACTGTCGGATTTATTGGAGCTGGCTTCTATCCCAACAATCCTGGCATTCCGTATGCATTTGAGTATGCAGCAAAGGCTTTAGAAGTTGCTCAGAAATACAGGAAAGGAGAAGATTGGGAGTATCTCCAGCCTCCAGAGTTCAGAGGTTAAATTTTCTTTCCAATTTTTTATTTTTTGAGGTGGTGATTTTTGAAACCAAAGGATATTCTGCTTGAAGCCTTTAATCTAGGAACTCCTGAAAGAGTGCCAGCTGTAATATTTGGTGGAGGGATGTGGACAATAAAGAACTCAGGAAAGACATTCATGGATTTCATAGGCAAGCCAAGAGAGTATGCTGAGGTGATAATCAAAACCGCTGACATTCTTCAGTCAGACATGGTATATCCTGGCTCAGGGTACAATAACTTTCTTGCCGCTGCAATTGGAGGTAAGATTAAAGTGAGGCACATAGGTGCTCCTGACTTGGAAGGACCGATAATCAACTCCCCTGAAGACCTAGAATCACTGGAAATCGACAGGATATATGAGGATGAGGCTCTGCAGACAATCTGGAAAGCTTCTGAGATCGTTTTCAATGAAATTGGTGACAGGTATTTGGTTGGGACGACATCTTGGGGTCCATTCACCAAAGCAGGAAATTTGAGAGGTGTGGAGGCATTGATGAGGGATGTCTACAAGAACAAGGAATTTGCAATGAAGGTCATTGAGTTTGCAAAGGATCTCATACTAGCTTTCTATGAACCCCTGATAAAGGATGTTGGAATGGATGCGATAAGCATAGCAGACCCAACTGCAAGCGGAGATCTGATATCCAGAAAACATTTCCTCGAATTTGCCCTCCCAGCCTTAAAAGATCTTATAGACAAAATGAAAAAGAGAGGTGTTGTAACGTTCCTCCACATATGCGGAGATACAAGTGACAAGCTGAAAGAAATAGCTGAAACCAAAGCAGGATGCTTTAGCTTGGATCACAAGGTGAACTTGGCTTATGCAAAAAAAGAACTTCAGGGAGTTATTTGCATAGCTGGAAATGTTGATCCTGTTTCAGTAATGAATGATGGAACACCCGAATATGTGGAAGAGATTTCAAGAAAATGCATTGAGGATGCAGCAGAAGGAGGGGGTTATGTTCTCTGTCCGGGATGCGATATCCCGCCCACAGTCCCCCTCGAAAACATAAAAGCATTTATAAAATCAACAAGAAAATCTTAGGTTAAATCCTTAAATATTGTTGATTTCAATTCTTTTTTATGACAGAAGTTAACGGGCTGGATGTTGAGTATCTGAAAAATATTGTTGAAGCTGTCAAATCGAATCCTGAGCTTGGTAAAACGCTCTGGAGAGCAAGTGCAAAATGGAAGGGAGGATTTAGGGAAGAGGTGAAAATAAGAGAATTTACTGTCAGAATGGATGAGCCTAAGGATCTCGGTGGAACAAACACAGCACCAAACATGGTTGAAATGGTTCTTGGGGCATTTGGAGCCTGCTTGATTGTTGGTTATGCTATGAATGCTGCTGTCAGAGGCATCCATCTTGACAAGGTTGAGGTGGAGGTTGAGGGAGATATAGATCTCCCAGGATTTCTTGGACTTGAACCACCTGAAAAGG
>WAJY01000249.1 GCA_015523645.1 Geoglobus sp.
CTTCTTCAGCACTTTTCCCTGGTTTATAATCAGGAATGGAGTCTATGTCACTTCTCATCCTCTTCTCTTTTAACTCTAAGTTCAATCTCCTTCCAATCGACTGGAATACCTTTTAGAGTTGATATGAGGGCAAGCAAGATCTTGTAAAAAACATCCCTCACATACTTGTTCATAGGAACTCTTTTCCCGTCAATTCTAAGCTCAATCAATAAATCACCCCCTGAAATAAGGTTCTCTAACCATTACAGCCTTTTTTATGGCGTTTATTAAACTTTCTCCCTTCAATCCCCTCACATCTACCAGATTGTCATTTCTCATCAGACACGGCTTTATCTTTCCATCTGCAGTAATCCTTATCCTGTTGCAGGCAGAACAAAATTCAGTGTTGTCAACAGGCTTCACAAGCTCTACAGCGTAATTTTCAAAGATATACTGCTTTCTTCTCTGCATGTCTCTTGTTTTTATCATCCTTGCTCCTTTCTCGAATCTCTCCCTTAACTTATCAACATCGAAATGCCCCTGACCATCATAATTCAGGTTCACAAGCTCTATGAACTGCACAATCACCTTTCCCTCGTATCTTTTGGCAAACTCAACCATGTCATCAATCTCATCCGTGTTGAAGTTCTCGACAAGAACCATGTTTATTTTCACAGGTGTTAAGCCTGTTGAAACTGCAGTCTCTATCCCCTCTAAAACCCTCTCAATCTTCCCACCTCTGGTCATAACCCTGTACTTCTCTGGATCAAGTGTATCCAGACTTACGTTAACTCTACTCAATCCAGCAGATTTCAGCTCTTCTGAAAGCCTTGCAAGAAAGACACCATTTGTTGTCATGGAAATCTCATCAAACAAGGGTAGCTTTTCAATTATCTCCACAATGTCCTTTCTTATCAATGGCTCTCCACCAGTTATCTTAACCTTTCTTATGCCAAGAGTTTTGAAGGCTCTGGCTATCTCAGCTATCTCCTCTGGAGACAGTTCATTGTATGCTTCATATCCCTCCCTATGACAGTAAAAGCAGTTTAGATTGCATCTTGAGGTAACAGAGATTCTGAGATTCGTTATTCTTCTACCAAATGCATCGACGAGCATAATTTCTCAGCCCTCTCAAGATCTTTTTTCGTGTTGATGTTAAAGAAAGACAAGAGCCTTTTATCAATTTTTCTCAGACATTCAACATCGTACAAAAACACGTTTCCAGCTCTAAAAACGGGCTCGAGTATCTTTCTCTCATCTTCTTTAAAGCTCCTTTCTATTTCCTTGATTATGTGGGGGGAGTAAACAGCCATAAGTGGTTCAAATTTTCCCTCTCTCCAATAGGGCATCAGAACCCAGGCGTTCTCCTTGAGCGAAGTCTTGTAAAGCTCCCTGATTACTTCTTCCTTCACAAAAGGCATGTCGGTTGCAAGAATTGCAGTTGTTTCACCAAAATAATTTAAAGCAGAATGAATTGCTGAAAGCGGTCCAAAACCTTCAACAGTATCAGTAATGGATTCAACACCTCTGAAAAAACTTTTTTGTTTCTCATTTCTGCAAACAACAACAACCTCCCAATCTTTGAACCTCTCAAGGAGAATGTCTATTATCTTCTTTCCACAGAGTTTTAGCTGTGATTTTTCAATACCTCCGAGCCTCTCTCCTTTACCACCAACAAGAATGGCAAGTTTCACAATTGAAGTGGGTTAGCTATTTAAATAAATTGACTTGCCATAGATCATGGACATAATCGAGGAGCTCAGAAAATGCAGGGAAAGAGACATTCCATACTCAAGAGTTTTGAGCTCCATGTGCACAGTTCCACATCCGGTAGCTCTCAAAGCCCACGAGCTTTTTGTTGAGACAAACTTGGGAGATCCGGGAATATTTGTTGGAACAAGAGAACTTGAAGACAGGGTTATAAGGCTGCTCGGAGAACTTCTTCACAACAAGGAATGCAAGGGATACATATCCTCAGGAGGAACAGAGGCAAACATTCAGGGAATAAGATCTGCCAGAAATCTGAAGAGGGTCAGAAATCCGAACATTGTGATTCCAAAATCTGCACACTTTTCATTCGAGAAAATTGGAGACATACTTGGTGTTGAAATAAGGAGAGCAGATCTAGATGAGAACTACAGGGTTGATACAAGCAAAGTTGAGGAGATGATCGATGAAAATACCGTTGCAGTTGTGGGAATAGCGGGCACAACAGAGCTTGGACAGGTTGACGATATAAAAACTCTTGGAGAACTTGCTATGGAGCGGGATGTATTCCTTCACATAGATGCAGCGTTTGGTGGGCTTGTTCTTCCTTTCATGAACAAAAAAATACCGTTTGATTTTGAAATTGATGGTGTAAGCTCGATAACGGTAGACCCCCACAAGATGGGAATGGCAACAATACCAGCAGGTGGCATTCTTTTCAGAAGTGAGAAATTTTTGAGGGCACTTGAGGTTGAGACTCCATATCTCACCTCAAAATACCAGTTCACACTCACCGGAACCAGACCAGGAACTGGAGTTGCATCGACCTATGCCGTTCTCAAACACCTTGGCTATGATGGTATGAGAGAGATAGTTCAGAGATGCCTCAAGAACACGAGAATCCTTGTGGAGGAGATGGAGATGATAGGTTTTGAGCCTGTGATAGAGCCTGTGATGAATGTCGTGTCTTTTCATTGCAGCGAGGCTGAAAGGATTAAGGAGGAGCTTTACAGAAGGAGATGGGTAATCTCAACCATAAGAAATCCAAGGGCAGTTAGAATGGTCATAATGCCCCATGTTAGCGAGGAGATAATCAAGGAGTTTGTAGCAGAGCTTAAACAACTTCTCCATTAAAAATCGAGAATTATAAATTTCGGATGTTATAGACTAAAAACCTATGAGAAGAAGAGAGAAGGTCTTATTCTTGTGTACTCACAACTCTGCCCGCTCGCAGATGGCAGAAGGATTGCTTAGAGCGTTATATGGGGATAGGTATGATGTTTACAGCGCGGGAACAAATCCAACTGAGGTTAGCAGGTATACGATAAGAGTGATGTCAGAAATTGGTATAGATATCTCGAACCAAAGATCTAAAAGCTTGGAAGAATTTTATGGAGAGGATTTCGATTATGTCGTTACTTTATGTGATGACATGAAAGAAAATTGTCCCTTTTTCCCTGGAGGTAAGGTCTATCTTCACAAGAGTTTCAGAGATCCTGCAGATCCAAATATAAAGGAAGAGGAAAGATTAAAAATATTTAGACAAATTCGTGATGAAATAAAAAATTGATAGCTGAAACATTTGGTTAAAATTCCTCAGAAAATTCATCCCAAGTTTTTATACTTCACGCAGCAAACATTTTTTAAATCTCTGATTGAAATAGGCTCATGTCGAGAAGAATTCTTGTCTGCCCCGTTTGCAAGTCAACAGACGTTGAGCTTGATACTGGCGGTGTTTCCGGCAAGTACTTTTGCAAGAGTTGTGGGTACATTGGAAGTTACGTTCTTGAAATGACCGAAGGGGAGTATGAGGAGATGCTAAAAATGGAGAAGATCGAGAGCGAGCATAAAGATGAAAAATGAGAAACTTCTCAAAAATTATAAACACAAAGTGAGAGTGATCCATCATGGTGGCAATAATCCACGATTACAAAAAAGCCGTCATCACTTTTCCTGCTGAAACTGCGGATCCTGAAAAGGTAAACATGGTAATGAAAAACTGCGACAGACTTATACTGGCAATGCCCTGGAACGAGATAGTATCTCTCAACTTAAACAGGTTTAAATTTTACAATGGTAGATTTATTCCAATTGACTACATCAAGAATGGAAGTGCGGTAAAAAAAGCAGAATTCATAAAAAAGCTTGTGAGGAAGGAGATAGAGAATGGAGAGATAATCTATCCTGGAAACGTATTTGTTGAGGAGGTCAAGGAGGGAGGAGTTCTGGAAAGAGCTTTCTTTGGTGAGGCTTCAATAGACTTTGCCAGACTGAACGGATTCAATCATTTCTCTGTTTATGGTTATCTGATGAACGAGAGCGGAGATTATGCTGATCTGAATTTTGCAAAGGAGTTTGCAGAAAGAAGAGGAATAGAAGTTCTATCTATTCAAGACATCCTCAGCAAGAGGCTCGAGAAGGAGAGGGTTGTGAAGAGGGTTGTATCAGCAACACTACCAACAAAGTTTTATGGAACGTTCAGGGCTATTGGATATTCAACCCCTCTTGGAGAGATCATTGCACTCGTGAGAGGAGAGGATCTTTCTGAAATTCCTGTCAGGATACATTCTGAATGCTTAACTGGAGACATATTTCACTCGCTAAGGTGTGATTGTGGTGAGCAGCTTGAGAGGGCATTGAAAAAAATTGACAGCGAGGGCAAAGGTGTTGTTATTTACATGAGAGGTCATGAGGGAAGAGGAATAGGTTTGCTAAACAAGCTGATGGCTTACAAATTGCAAGAGGAGGGCAAGGACACAGTTGAAGCAAATCTAGAGCTTGGTTTTCCCTCTGACATGAGGAGCTACGGAATTGCTGCTCAGATCCTTCTGGATTTGGGTGTGAAGAGAGTGAGATTGATGACAAACAACCCCGATAAGATTGAAGAGCTTAAGGCATACGGCTTTGAAGTTGTTAGAGAGCCAATAGAGGTTGAACCAAGAAGAGAGAATCTTGGCTATTTAAAGGCTAAGAAGGAAAAGCTTGGTCACATGCTGTGCATCAATGATTAGCCTTCCATTCCAAATAACTACAGTAGGGACAGAATACCCATGATTTTCCTTTAGAAGGTTTTATTCTGATGAGGTTGATGCTATGCTTCTTGCATCTCCTTGAAGTGACTTCAATTCTTCCCTTTTGAGGTAGGGGAAGTGTAAATTTGCAGTCAGGGTATTTTGAGCAACCTATAAATCTTCCCTTTGCCTTTCTGATCTCAAGCTCTCCTCCACATTCAGGGCAATTCCCCACAACCCTGTCCCTTCTCATTCCCTCCCTTATAACCCTACCAAGCTCTTTTCTGTCAACGTTTTCCAAAACCCTTCCCAGGAATTTAACACTCTCCATTATAACATCCTTCTGACTCAGTTTCCCTTCTTCAATACAATCCATATCTTTTTCAAGCTTTGAAGTCATGTCAGGAAGAGTTATAACCTCCGCACCTTTTTTCAATGCCTCAATTACAGCAAAAGCGACCTCTGTTGGCTCAATAGGATTTCCCCTTACATATCCTCTGGTGTAAAGCTTTTTTAGAATCTCATGCCTTGTAGATTTAGTCCCGAGATTGTATTTTTCCATGAGCTTTATTATTGAACTCATTGTGTATCTTGCAGGTGGCTTTGTAGTCTTTTCAAGAAGCTCCTTGGAAAGGATTTTGAGGGTCATGCCTTCGCTCAATCTTGGCAGATGTGCTTCATCAATTTTTGAATAGATGTAAACTTCTCTCCAACCGGCTTTCAGGAGTTTTTTCCCAGAAGCCTTAAAGATCTCTCCATTTGCATCAATAACAGCGTGTCTAACAAGCCATACAGCGTCTGGAGAGAGAGTTGCAAGGAACCTCCTCACTATAAGCTCGTATATCATCCATTCCTCTTTTTTTAGCTGTTCCTTTTTTGCAACCGAAACGGGATGTATGGGTGGGTGATCCTTGCTTTCCTTCCTCCCTCTTGATGGTTTCATAAAATTAAGTGCTATTTTTGCCTCTCTTTCAAAATCCGAGTCAAGAAACTGGGAAACAATAGCTCGGAGGTTTATTGTTTTTGGATAAACCGTGTTGTCTGTTCTCGGATAGGAAATGAATCCGTTCATATAAAGAGATTCTGCTATGCTCATCGCCCTGTCTGGAGGCATAAACTTTGCGGCTTCTCTCAAGAATTCTGTGGTGTTAAATGGTATAGGTTTTCTTTCAACAACCTCCCTCTCCTGAAATTTTTTTACAACTCCACTGTCTTTAATTCTGGATAACGCTTTTTCAGCCTCTTTTTTATCAAAGAACCTCTTAACATGCTTAGCCTTAAATTTTTGAGAGTTTTTGAACTCAGCCACAATTTCCCAGTACGGAGTTGGGGTGAATTCGCGAATCTCCTTTTCTCTTTCAACAATGTACCTCAGGGTTGGTGACTGAACCCTTCCGACGCTCAAAAAATCTTTTCCCATTCTTCCTGAAGAGAGAGAAAGAAGCCTTGTAAGAACAGCCCCCCACATCAGATCTACAATTTGTCTTGTCTCTGCTGCTTTAGCAAGGTTTTCGCTAATCTCAACCCTCTCAGAGAAGGCTTTTTTTATTTCAGAGGGTGTTATGGCAGAATAACGGGCTCTATCAACCTCAACATCGGGATTTATTGACCTTATTATCTCG
>WAJY01000250.1 GCA_015523645.1 Geoglobus sp.
TGATAAGGGTTCCGAAAGACCTGATTGATGAACTGAAAGAGAAGCTGAAAGAGGTTGAGCACGAGGACAATGCTACCGTTGTGAGGGTTTCTCTGAAAAGACTGATTGAGATGCTCGGAGAGAAGAATTAGGAAATAAGGGGGTGATAAAATCTCGGAAATAATATGCAAGCCCGTGATAGGTTCTGAGAGGCACAAAAGGGCAACAAAAGAATGGGAGAGCTGGATGATTGAGGAGAAGGAAGACGGCTATTTTGAAGTTAAGACTGAGAGGGGGAATTATCTCTGCAGGATCCAGAGGGAAAAGGACGGCTACAGATTCAGTTGCAGTTGCCAGGACTTCACATACAGAGCCAGTAAGGAGAACGACCTGTGCAAACATGGTTATGGATTGATAATTGCGGACACAATGAACACGATTCAGATTCATCAAGCTGACAGCCCTGAAAAGGCTAAGGAACATGTCAGGAAAATGACCGAAGATCAGGAGCTCATTCTGAAGGTTGATGATATGGATGAGGAGCTGGCGATAAAGGAGACCATTGAGGGTGTTGAACCACTGGTTTACACAATCCAGACGAAAGAAGGAACAAAGCATGTCCTTTCAATCAGGGGGTGGATTCAGGCGATGATGATTCAGGGCAACATAAAGGTTGACGTTGAGTTCGAGGAGGTTGGTGGGAAGATAATCGCCAAAGCAACCGGAGTTGATACGAAGCATAATGTGAGCATTTCTGCAATTGCAGAGAGATACACGAGGGATGAGTTCAAATTCACCACTCTCGCCAGTAAAGCCGTCAGGAACGCCCTGAAGAAGCTGGTTCTTCCTGCAATAGAGCAGAAGGTTATTGAAGAGGCTCTCACCGCTAAAAGGGTAATAATTCTGGAACAGGTGGAATAAGAGGATAGGAGGTGGTTGAATGGAGAAGGATAAGCTGAAATATATAGTTTCCGGTCTCAAAGTCGATGATATTGCCGATGAGGTCAGGGACATACTCGACCTGTACAGAGAGGCTGTCATAAGGATAACGGTCTGGAATGATGATGGTCACCACTGGAGTGTTGAGGTTGAGCTTAACAGGGTCATGGCCGAACTTAAGGTCGTGGGGTTATGAGGGTTCTCGACCTGTTCTCAGGGCTCGGTGGTTTCAGCCAGGGATTCAGGGACAGGGGACACGAGGTCATAACGGTTGATATTGTCAGGGAGTTCAACCCCTCAATCCAGGGTGATGTGCGTTACCTTCCGATCAGAGAGTCGGCACATTTCGATGTCATTCTGGCAAGTCCGCCGTGTGATGACTTCTCCAAAGCTGAAAAACCTTGGTACGATGAAGATGATTATGATATTGACAGGGGAATGGAACTGGTTTACGTCACGAAGGAGATCATTGATAGATTAAGACCGAGATTCTGGGTTGTTGAGAATGTCAGAGGTGCTGTGAAGTATTTCAGACATGTTTTCGGTCCCATAAGGCAGAGATGTGGGAGTAGATACCTTTGGGGGAACTTTCCGAGATTCCACTGCAGGCATGAAGAGTGTTATGGAAAGTGGGAGCTGTGGTCACATCCGATGAGAAAGGCCCTGAGAAGCAAGATACCATATGAGATCAGTATCAACCTGTGCAAGGCTATAGAATGGGCCATGACGACATCCCTTACTGAGGTGGAGATATGAACACCCTCAGATTCATTGCTTTGCTATGGCATGGCAGACTTCCCAACCCCTATATTTTAAGGGGAGGAACCGTTAAATGAAGATTGAGGTTGGAGACAACGCTTTGAGAATGATCTTTGAGAACTCAGGGAAAGAGGTGGGTATATTGTCGATTTCAAAAGTGCAAAATGGTTTTTTGCATCATTTTTCATGGCCCAAGGGGTCAGACATTAAAATACTGCAAAAACCCATCGGTGATTATGCGGAAGGAACAAAAAGTGGAGCTTTTACATTCCTACACAGGGCCTATAGTAAGGCGATTGGGGTTAAAATTGATGTCCAGGAATTTAGAAAAACTGTCTGGATCCCACTATTAACGGAGTTGGGCTCGAGAGAGGAATACATAAAGTTCAAGGAGACCGCAATAACATCAGAAATTGAATTTTTGAGAGAAATTGTGAAGGGACTGGTTATCTACACACGAGAGTCAAAAGAGGACACTACCCCCGTTGATCTCATTGTTGAATGGAACGGCGAAGAGAAGCAATTGAGGTTAACGGCAAATTCGGTAAGAGACCCGAGTAAGGTCGAAGAAGCATTTCTGAAAGAGTTCGGGGAGTTTCCAGAGGAGTTGGAGAGTATCTCAAAAAAAGAATGGAGAATAGAGATAATCAATAAGCTGAAAAAAGAGGACAAGATCGAGTTCAGACCCATTGAGGATAGCGATGAGGGGCTGGCTGGAGAGATAATTCTGAATTATTTGAGGAGCTGTATGATCACAACCGAGAAGGAGATCACCCTTATCGATAATAATGTTGTATTCTTTGATGGCCAAGCCATTGTTGTTCCCAGCAAAAGGATCAAAGAAGAACTGGAGTGTAACGGGTTCACCAACTTTTCAAGGGTTAAGTTGAGAGATGTTTTGGAAGATTATATATTAAAAAACGCTCAAGCAGTGAGATTTGGGGATAAGATTATGAAGTGTTGGTTTTTTGACCCAAAGAAAGTTGGAATAAACGTTAAAGAACAATTGGGGGGTGAAAATCATGTTTTCAATAAATGATGAAAAAATTCCTGTAACTATTATAAGAGAAAAATTTCGATATATCACTGATATATTGAATCAGCTTCACCCGTTACACCGTTACACCGTTACATACATCCATAGAATATCCATTCCGAATTCTTTATTTAATAAAATAAGAGATATAGGAAGGCCTCTAAATGTAACGGTTCAATTGTATATATCGGTTACACCCGTTACAATTGCTCTATTAATTAAAAGGAGGATTTTTCATGGAACCATCTAATCAAACGACTCCAGAAATTGTTAAAGCTGACATAAGGATATGGGGTGGTCCGGGTTCTGGTAAAACATCCCATAGCTGTTCTCTTATTCAATCTTATGGAATAAAACCTGAAGAGATATGCGCATTAACATTGAGGAAAAATATGGCAGAAGATCTGGCCCGAAAACTCATTGATACAGGAATAGCTGATTCTTATGAAGAACTTCCTTTGGTTGCCACAATGCATGCTGTGATAAGAAGGTGGTTGAATTTCAGTAGTGAAAACAGCATTTACGGCGACGAAAAAGCGGGAACGCCCAATATGCAGGCTGAATTCTTCAAAGAGAAGAAGATCCCATTTTCTAAAAACGGTGAAGACGTGTTTAAAACCATACCTGATAAGCTGGGCAATCTGTTTCTGGCCCTCAGAACATGGGTCATTCATACCATGCATGTGCCAGAGGATTGGGGTAAGGCCCCTCTTGCCAGCGATTTCAGGCGTCATGGAGGAAATCATAAGCTTTTCATGC
Organism: Geoglobus sp.; assembly: GCA_015523645.1. Taxonomy (GTDB): domain Archaea; phylum Halobacteriota; class Archaeoglobi; order Archaeoglobales; family Archaeoglobaceae; genus Geoglobus. The sequence goes on from WAJY01000250.1 coordinate 3,473, forward strand.
GGTTATGGCAGGATTATGATGACTTTAAGAAAGACAACGACCTGTGGGATTTTGACGATTTAATCCAGGTTTCTCTTCAGAAAGATTCAGCTCCTCCGGTTAAGCTCCTCTTCTGCGACGAAGCCCAAGATAACACACTTGCCATGCATAACATTCTTGCGAGGTGGAGTAGAGAGATTCCAGTCAGGATAGTTGCAGGGGATCCAAACCAGAGTCTTTACGGCTTCCTTGGTGGGGATCCCGATCTATTCTGGAACTACACAACCCCGAGAAAAGAGATAGTCTTGCCCGTCTGTTACCGGATCCCAAAGAACACATGGAAGTTGGCGGAGTCGATTCTCAAGGTTTCTGGCCATCCCATTCCTGAGTTCAGGTTTGAAAAAGATACAGGAGTCATTAGGCGTATTTCGGCCCATAAGTTAATGGATATTCTAAAACACCACCCATGGCCCGCATTTCATCTAATCAGGGCCAATTTTCAGAGGGAGAAGATTGCTGAATATCTGATAAATGCAGGGAGACCTTTTAAAGGTTACAGCTCGAAATGGACCGATAAAGACTTAGATTTGTACAACGCCATTTTCGAGATAAGGCAACATGCAGAAGAGGGATTCCAGTCAGAAATGATAATACCATCAGAATATCTGAAGAGGCTTGCTGAAGTCTTCCCAAAGCAGTTCTTTAGCTGTAAGAAGAAAGACATCGGAGAGAATCAGTACGAATGGCGGGAGATTCATTCAGTTCTGAAGGCAACGCTGATTTCAAAGCTTATGGGTCCGGACCCATTAAC
>WAJY01000251.1 GCA_015523645.1 Geoglobus sp.
GAAACCAGAGTTGGAGAACTCCTCCCCCCTATTATCATACCTGAGTAGAATACCCTTACCTCATCAACCAGCCCTTCTTTTAAGAGAGAGTAGTTTATCTCAGCCCCACCTTCAACCATCAGCCTTCTGACCCCCTTCTTGTAGAGATATTCCATCAGCTTTTTCAGATCAACCATCTCATCTCCAAAAACAACTATCTCAGCTTTTTTCCTCAGCATCTGAACTCTCTCTCTGTCAGCAATCTTAGCGACGGCAATCAGGGTCTCTGCGCTCTCATCAAGAATAAAAGAATTTAGTGGAGTTCTCGCCTTGCTGTCAACAACTATTCTGAGAGGATTTTCAGCCAAGCCTCTCTCAACTCTCAACTTTCTCAGCCTCTCTCTTTTAACAGTCAGCCTTGGATTGTCGGAGAGAACAGTCCCAATTCCAACCAGCACACCATCACTTTCAGCCCTCAGTCTGTCCACAACTTCAAGATCTTCTTCGCTTGATATTCTTATCTGCTCCCTTCTTTCATTGCTTATCTTTCCATCCAAACTCATAGCACAATTTATGAAAACAAAGGGTCTCATGCTCTCAACAATCCTTCAAAATAGCTTCTAGCTTCTTTAACCCTTCTTTCATCCTCTCCTTTAAACTTAACAACCACATGTCCTGGTTTAGGGTAAGATCCAACCTCCACATCGGGAAATCTCTCAACAACTTCTCTCAGCTGTGGAATTATGTTCTCTTCAAGCCCGTGAATCTTGATCTCCTCTTCATGATAGGACTCTGAGATGAATCTTGCCACAATTCTCTCAAATGTATCTTTCATCTCCTTAGGAACTCCGGGCATGACAGCTACGTTCTCAACAACAAAAGCTGGTGCAACACCAGCATCATTTCTAATCACCTCGCTCCCTTCTGGAAGCATCGATACCTTCTCCAGAACCTCTCTATTGTCAGTCCACCTCAGAATTTGCTTCTCAGCCTCATGATTCTTTACAAGCTTTCTTCCCAAAGCCTTTGCAACTCCTTCAGCAGTAACATCATCATGAGTTGGACCGAGACCGCCTGTAACAAAGACAAAGTCATATCTCATCAACCTTCTCAATTCCTCTGCAATGTCCTCTACTCTGTCTGGAACAACAACTATTCTCTCAACCCTGTGCCCCATCTCTCTGATTCTCCTTGCAATGTAGTTTGAATTTGTCTCGGTAATGTCTCCTGCAAGTATCTCATTTCCAACCACAAGTATGCTAAACCTCATCCATATCACCCTTGGGAATCTGAACACTCCTTACAACGTCCTCAATAACCTTTTCAGCCTTTATCCCTTCCACTTCATGTTCTATTTTCAGAATTATTCTGTGGGAGAGACAGTCAAGTGCAACCCTCTTAACATCATCTGGTATTACATAGTCTCTGCCATCAATCAATGCAAGGGCTCTGCTCATTTTCAGAAGTGCAAGACCACCTCTCGGGCTAGATCCAAGCTCAACCATCTCATGATTTCTTGTTGCCCTCACAAGTTCGGAAATGTATCTAAGGATCTTTTCATCGACATAAACACTTTCAACCATGTTCTGCATTCTTATAAACTCGTCAAGATTTAAAGCCGGTTTCACGTCTGAAGTTGGGTCATCTCTCCTCCACAGAATCCTTCTTCTCAGTATTTCCATTTCCTCTTCAACATCTTCAGGATATCCGGGGCTGAGCCTTATAAGGAACCTGTCAATTTGAGCCTCGGGCAATGGATATGTTCCTTCCTGTTCTATGGGATTCTGTGTTGCAAGAACGAAAAAAGGATTTGGAAGTTTTAGTGTCTCTCCTTCAATTGTAACTTGCCTCTCCTCCATCGCCTCCAGCAATGCAGACTGGGTTTTTGGCGGGCTTCTGTTAATCTCATCTGCCAGAAGAACATGGGTGAAAATCGGACCCTTCTGCAAAACAAACGCTCCTGCTCTCAAAACCTTTGTTCCTGTGATGTCTGATGGCAGTAGATCGGGAGTGAACTGTATTCTGGTGAATTCTGCACCTATGGATCTGGCAAACACCTTTGCAAGAAGAGTCTTCCCCAAGCCAGGATAGTCCTCAAAAAGAACGTTTCCATTGGTTAGAGAGGCGGAGAGCACCTTTTCCACAAGCTCCTCACTTCCAACATAGAAGTCTGAGACCGTCTCAACTATACTTTTGGCATACTCAACAAAATCGCTAATCTCCATTCACATCACCAGCCTCCATAATCTCCTTAATCATTCTAAGATTTTTTTCTCTTTTCCCCCTTCTCCTTCTTAGAATGAGTTCCTTTTCAAACCTAAAAGCAAACTTCGGAACCTTCTCTCTCTCAATTATCAATGAAAGCAAGTTCTCAATTTTGTCAATCCCAACTCCAGCCTTTGAAAGGTTGTGCGTCAAAAAAACTGCCAGCGGAATTGGATTCCCTCTTTCTATGTATTCAATCTCAGCTCTTTTTGCCATGGAATCAAAATCTAAGAGCTCATGAGGTTTAGCTTCCTCCTCTATTTCAAATCTGAGTTTTCCTGCAAAGTAGATGAAGGTTATGAGTAAAATTAGCCAGTCAGCTATGTTTCTTAGCCCTGAGATCAACGTGCTTCTTATGGAAAGGTAATAAAAGCCAGAAAGGGCAATTATTGCTATCAGAGCAACTCTCTCTCCATAAAGAAACTCAAACTTCTCTGAAAGAAGGGGTAGAAGTGAAGTTACTGCAAGAACTGCAATAATCAAAAAGAGGACAACTCTGTATCTGTAGATCGGAATTTGCTCTGGAATGAAGAGCATGGAGAGAGCAAGAACTATTGTTCCTGAAATGGACAGATGATGCCTATACTTTATCCCTGATGTGGAAAATACAAGGGACATGCCCAGAGATAAAGGAATGAGAAATGAAAGATTGAGAGCATTGAGATAGATTAGAAGTTGCTGGGTGAATGTAAAGAAAAGAAGGAAGGAAAGAGGTATTTTCAGAATATTCAATCTGTCTGCTCTTGAAACGATCTCATACCCGAGATAGAGTGAGAGGAAGATGATTAGAGGTGTGGGATCTTTGGTAGAGTAATAGATGTATGCGAGAAATGCTGATCCAGAAAGAGCGTAAAGCACCCTCATTTCATGCACCTCTTTATCTGCATGTATAGCTCAAATGCTTCTATAAACTGTTTTCTTGAGTAGCCCCTTTTCCCGGCATACTCGTAAAGCTCGAAGAGCTTCAAAAACCTTTCCTCATTGCATTCTATAAGCCTCAGTATTTCCCTTGCTGTGAGAGCCTTGACATCAATCCCCCTCTTTTCCAGCTCCCTTTCAAACTCCCTGAATACAAGCTCAACTCCCTCTCCATAATCCTTCACTATCCTCACCAAAGCCCTCCTTTCCTTAACAACCTTGCTGTCCCTCATCAGCCTCACCGACACCTCATAAACTCCCTTTCTCTCAAACATCAAAGCATTTTCAAAAATTCTGCCATCTGCAACAACAGTATACGGAAGATTTGCATCTATCCTCAACCTTATTTCCTCTCCAACCTTCCATACTTCTGGTAGCTCGGGATGTTCTTTCTCAAAGTGAAAATCTAATTTGTATTTTCTGCTCTTCCAGATTAGAAATCCAGCAATCCCCAAGGAGATTGGTATGAGCAGAAGGGAATAGTTAAAGGTTGGAGAGTATACAATTTTCTTTGGAAAATGATACTCATCTCCCGGAAAGAAAATTTCGTATCTGCTAGCCTTTTCTTCATACACCGCAGTTCCATTAACAAGTTCAACGCTATCGTTGTTTATGTAAATGATTCCATTGATTCTGCTGTTGAATCCATCCTCTACCTTCACAACAAGTCTGTCATCTTCTTGCCTTGCAGTTATAAAAACACTTGATTTTGCATTAAGTGAGAGCTTCTCCATCAATGCCCCAATCCTAACAACCATTTCAGCCTTTCCCGGAGTTTCTGGCGTGAAGTTGAAGGAAAGAAGACCATTTTCTGCATGCCTCCTAACTCCATTAACATAAACGGCTCCTGAAAATGGCTCTTGATTGAATTGAATCTCAAGCTTGACATCGTTTTGCTTTCCAACTTTCAAAGTACTGTTGAGCAACCTCACATCCAGGCTTCCAACCTTAACAGCTCTTTCGAGCCTGACTTTTTCATAGAAATTCTCTTCAGGGGATACTATTTCCAAGGTATGAGTACCTCTGCTGAGGTTAAGACTCAATACAAATGTTCCATTTGAATCTGTTTTTGTAACATGCTCTTCTCCATCCACAACAACCTTCACAGTCTTGTTGGGTAAGCCTTTGTTCCCATCGAGAACTTTGCCTTTGAGGAGATAATTTTCCGGAATGTAGTATGGCAGTTCAAGGCTGATGTTGGGGATCGAGTAAATGCTAACCTCGGGATCGCTCCAAGATTCTTGATAAAGCAAAGAGCCAACATAGTGGGCAACGATGCTGTATCTGCCTGTCAAATTAACCCTGCTCTTTAAAGAGAATGTGCCGTTCTCAATTCTTGCTATGCCTATCAGCGTTCCTCCCTCGCCTTTCTTATCTTTCTTCAGGTAAACCTCAACGTATCCACTTTCAACACCTCTATTATTCTCAGTCCTTACAATACCAACAACCGTTAGATTTTCCCCTTTCACAATCCTCCTGTCCCAATGCACGATCTCTATGGATGTTTTGATTTTTTCTCTTGCATCTGGAGTTGGATCAAACTCAACCCAAGAATCTCCAAGCCTTGCCTCCGCCCACATGTGTGCCTGACATGCATACACAACCTGCTCTTCACCTGTAGGCTTTGCCAGATATCCAAAAACAGCCCTGACAGGTATGTTTATTGATGTTGCCATTGCAATAAATGCATGGGCAAAATGGGAGCAGATTCCTCTTTTTCCTACAAAGAGAAACTCATAAACTTTTTCAGGTGGATATGGATAGGATGGGGAGTAATCGTAGTTGTCTCTCAGAAATTCCTCTATTCTCTTTAGCTTTTCATAATCACTCCTTTCATTCTTCGTAATTTCAATTGTTAGCTCCCTTATTTTTTCCATCTTCCAAGGATCGATTTCAAGTCTCGCAAGCCTTGCTTTTCCGGCATAGATTGATTTCAGCTCTTCTTTCTTGTAAACACCATAGTACGTCTGATTCCAGGCATCGTAGTAAAACAAACCTGCAGATCTGTTGTATTTTGCCGGAATCGATATTGCAACTGTATCCTTTGGCACCGGAAGATTGCCTTTCAGCGTTATAAGAGGTTTTACGGCAAATATTTTTCCATTCTCGAATTCCATAGGATCGTTGTACGATACATTCTCAATCCATCTACCATTCCTGTATTCTGAAGAGACGCTATGTCTGAGTCTGAAATGGTCTGAATCTAGCCCGGAAACCGCAAGAATCGGAATGCATGGTGGGTTTGAATTTGATGCGATGCTTGTTTCATTCTGTGAGAGTTCAATGCTACCCGACCCTTCAGCCTGTTTCTCCGGAAACGCTCCTCCCCCAATTAACCCCTCAAAATCTGTGTTGCTGAAATCAATTGTCGAAAGAAAGGAATACAGCATGATCATTCCAGCCAAGACTAGAAATGCTGCAAGCTCTCTTTTCATCTGTACCACCAAAGGAATGCCACACCACCAACAACCAGAAAGATGGCTATCAATCCAACGAGAAGATCAGCGCTGAATGAATGAATCAAAGCCTTTCCTGCTGTGTAAAACAAAATCAGAAAGGCTGTCAGCATAACCAGTGTCGGCACCCTCGAAAATCTGTAGTTCTTATCCATATCTTCGGAGATCCTTTCTGCGTAGGATGAGATCAGAAACATCGATGAGATCAAGAAAGGAGTAAGAATTGAACCCCTGAATGTAAACAGATTTAGAAGGAATCTTGAAGTTTCCTCAAATCCTAGGACGTATAGAGTGTCGATGATGCCTTCAAAGAGCTCAGAATCTGAGATCATTTGAAGGATTGAGATGAAGAGGAGAAGGGCAAAGTACCTGTTTCCAAAAACCTTTTTGCCATAGATAAATGAGATAACTGGAATCAAAAAAAGTAGGTATATTATTCCTGTGGGTAGAAAAAGGGAGACAAAGTGAAAGGCAGGTAAAGGCTTTAAAGATTCTATCGCTAGATATGTTGCTGCGATGGCTAGAATAAGACTGAACACTCTGTAGATCATAGACTCACCACCGGTATTCCTGAAGAGAGATAAGCACCGCTCCTTATCTTCGCTCTCTCCAGAATTCTTTCAACTCTCTTGGCAAGCTCATTTTCGTATTCCAAGCCTTTGACCACAAAAATTCTGTAGTTAAGCCTGAGTTTTAGCAACTCTGAGGTTAATGCAAGGCTATCATGAATTGATGTCACGTATATGACAAATGGCATGTGATACATAACCAGCTTCCTGTTTTCAAAAAATGCATCGAGAGGGCTTTTCTCACCGAATTCAGCATAAGTAAGCTCCTTCAGAATTCTGTAGAACTGTCTGTTTCCCACATCAGGATGGATTGTCTTTCCATTTCCAGTGAGAGTCAGAGCAACCTTGTGCCCTCTTTTTAGATAATGGTAGGAGAGAGAGGCAGTGATCATTAGCGCGTTGTCTAAATACTCTCTCTCATTAAAAA
>WAJY01000252.1 GCA_015523645.1 Geoglobus sp.
GAAGAAGTCTCTTTGATCATGCACTGATAAGAGTAATCCTTTCGTCCCTTGCAGAAAAAGATGAGCTTATGAATTTGAGAAAGAGAGATGTTGTTGTTTTGAATGAAGGAAATGAGCAAATACATTATCTTTATTTGAGGAAAGGAGGAAGAGTGAGAAAGGCACCAATTGATTCTAGAACCCATCAGATTTTGAGAAGCCTAACCACAGGAATTTCGGGAAAGGAGGAAATATTCAGAGTTTCTGAGAGAGAGTTAAATCAGATAGTAATGAAGTACTCTCCAAAAAACAGGAAATACAATGCAGAAAGTCTGAGAAGGGCTGTGATAATGATCTTGGAGGATAACTTGCTTGGAAAGAGTTACAAAAGCGTTTGCTCTTCCGACATCAAAGAGCTTTACGACTTCATGTCAGAATTTCATCCGATGTTTTCTGGGATGTGGGATTTGGAGGATGATGACGTTGCATTTGACTACTTCTCAATGCTATCCAAGCGCTATGGAATCAAAGATTTTTCAGAGATGTCCGAGATAAGTGGAGAAAAGGAGGAGAGAATTGAAAAGATTATGAGTCGAAGATGGTACCAGAATTATATGGATTTCTGATTGGAGTTTTGACAGGACTAATTCCTGGGATTCATCCAAACACCTTTACTTCTCTGATGCTCGGCTCTTCAGCAATTCTTGCAGGATACTTCAGCATGCATGAGATGGCTGTGATGATCTTTGTATCCTCAATTGTTTATTCAGTTGTGAACATAATTCCTGCAGTTTTTATCGGCGTTCCAGATGAGGATACATCCATAGCCGTTCTTCCAGCTCACAGAATGGTTATTGATGGTGAGGGATTCAAGGCTATATCAATCTCAGCAATCTCTAGCTTTCTTTCCTGCCTTCTTTCAATCCCCATATTCTATGCAATCATTTTCTTGAAAAGGCAAATAATTGAGTTGATGAATCTAACAACCTTGGTTCTTCTTCTTGTATCTCTCTACCTCATTTCTCTTGAGAGAGAAGACTTTGGAGGGTCTCTTGCTCTCTGGAAAAAGAGGTTTTACGCCTTTTTAATATTTCTTGCCTCAGGAGTCCTAGGATATTTCTCTATAGCATTCAACACCGAATCTGGAATTTCGATGCTCTTCCCCCTTCTTTCTGGTTTGTTCGGTTTTCCAACACTGATAGTTGGTATGACATCAGAGAAAATAGGTGAGCAGATGGTTATCTATGATTTTCCTTCATTTAAAAGTTTGGTCAGGGGAGTTTTGTCTGGATTCCTTGTCTCCCTTTTTCCGGGAATAAGCTCTGGTGTTGCCACAGCAATTTCAATAAGCAGGGATGATGATGAGAAAGCATACATAACTGCTGTAAGCTCTGCAAACACTTCAAATGCTCTGCTTAATTTTGCCGTTTTTGCATCTACAGGCAGGGTTAGAAGTGGTGTTGTGCAAGCTTATATGCACCTCACCTCCGGCAGAATTCCCGGATATCTCCCTTTGGTAGCTCTCTCAGCATCCTTTTCAGCCATGGTGGCTGTCTTTTTCCTTTCAATTCCCGCAGTAAAAATTCTCAGTAAGATTGCTCCATCAAGAATCTCCATTTTCGTTCTTGTTTTTCTGCTAACCTCAATTTTCATCACCACAGGATTTACCGGTTTGGCAATTTTTTCTCTGGCATCTCTTATAGGTCTCTCCACACTCTACCTCAGGATAAGGAGAATACACTGCATGGGATCCATCATTCTTCCAGCCCTTCTCTACTGACTTCTGTACTTCCCCTCCTCTATGTATTTGCTAAGCTTTCTCAGAAAGCGGTTGTTTGTTTTGACAACGGGAATAACTCTGGTGTCTCCTCTCACACTCGATGTTGTGTTTGTGTATTCAAACCTGTCGTCATTGCTGTGATAGAGAATCCATCTTCTGAATTCTCCAACCTCAGTAAAGGCTGAATATGTAACAACCTCAACTATCATGAATTTATCATCAGCTATGCCATTTAAAGCCTCATACTCAATCGCAAAGAGCTTTCCATCAAAATAGAAAACCCTCTCAACCTCCATTGCCATAATGTTCCTAACAAAATCGTCCAGGCTAAACTTCTCAGGTTCTTCAATGATAAATGGCTCAAGGTAAATAACATTCATGCTCAATACAACTCAAAGAGTGTTTAAAAATTACTTGCTACAAGGCAAAATTAATTATGCCCACCATCGAGTTGCACTTATGGAAAAACCGATACTTCAAGTTGCTCTGGATCTTGTTGAGCTGAAAAGAGCTGTTGAAATTGCTGAAGAAGCTCTGGAAGGTGGAGTAGACTGGCTTGAGATCGGAACACCTCTCATCAAGAGTGAGGGAATGAATGCTGTGAGGAAGATAAAGAAGAGATTCAAGGTTAAAACGCTTGCAGACATGAAAACAATTGACACAGGAAATGTTGAGGTTGAAATTGCAGCAAAAAGCGGTGCAGATGTAGTTATTGTGCTGGGTTTGAGTGACGATGCAACAATTCTTGAAGCAATAAGGGCTGCAAGAAAGTACGGCTCTGAGGTAATGGCTGATCTTATCAATGTGCCTGATCCTGTCAAAAGAGCTAAGGAGCTTGAAAATCTTGGTGTTGATTATATCAATGTTCATGTTGGTATCGATCAGCAAATGAAGGGGATGGATCCTCTCGATGTTCTTTCAAAGGTTGTTGATGCTGTAAGCATACCCGTAGCTGCAGCGGGTGGTTTAAATGCCGAGAGAGCTGGTGACTGCGTCGCTGTTGGTGCGAAGATAATTATCGTTGGCAGCAATATAGTAAAATCGAGAGACGTTACTGGATCTGCGAGAAAAATTAGAGAGGCGATAGATGAAGCTTGGGAAAGGGGTAAGAGGGTTGAGATTAGAAGGAGGGAGATTGAGAATGAGATAAGGCAAATCCTTTCCAAGGTCTCAACTCCTAACATTAGTGATGCTATGCACAGAGCAAGAGCGATGAAGAATATATATCCTCTCGTTAGGGGCAAGAAAATTGTTGGAAAGGCAGTTACTGTGAGCACCATGGATGGTGATTGGGCGAAGACTGTTGAGGCAATAGATGTAGCCGGAAAAGGAGATGTTATTGTGATAAAATGCTCTGGAGACACTGCGGCAGTCTGGGGGGAGCTTGCAACAAGAAGCTGTATAAACAAGGGGATTGAGGGAGTGATAATAGATGGAGCTGTGAGGGATGTGGATGATATAAGGGAACTTGGATATCCGATTTTTGCAAAGGTCGAGGTTCCAAATGCAGGGGAGCCAAAGGGATTCGGGGAAATAAATGTCAAGATTGAATGTGGAGGATTGGAGGTGAATCCTGGAGACTGGATCGTTGCAGATGATAATGGTGTTATGGTTATACCAAAAGAAAGAGCCTATGAGATCGCGAGAAGAGCTCTGGAAGTTAAAAAGAGCGAGGAGAGAATTAGAGGAGAAATCGAAGAGAAGGGAAGGACGCTTGCGGAGATAGTGGAGCTTTATAAATGGGAGAAAGTCCAGTGATCAAGTTATCATCTCTTGCCTTCCATCAACAATCATTGCACATGGGTGATAT
>WAJY01000253.1 GCA_015523645.1 Geoglobus sp.
CAACAGCCTTCATGTCACCACCTCTCAGAGTTCTTACATTGGAAAATTAAAATTTTCCCCTAAGGTATTCTCTTTTCACAATCGAATTGAAACTGCTGTTGTTTACAAGAAGGTATACCCTTTCCGAAATTTTTATCTTTCTTGAACTATTTCGATTTGCTTTTCAGCAAAACATCTCCAAGCTCTTCAATTCCTTTCAAATCAAGAGATCTCTTGAGTACATTATTGTAAACACACCGATCAAAACGATTGCTCCTCCGATTATATCGAATTTGTCTGGGGCTATCCCATCAATTTTCCATCCCCAAAGCAGTGACATGACAACAAAAACCCCGCCGTAGGCTGCATAAACTCTTCCGAAGTGTGCTGGCTGGAAGGTTGGAACAAAGCCGTAGAGTATCAGAAGAAACATTCCAAGAATGCCAAAGAATATCGTTTTTCCTTCCCTCAGCCAGACCCATATCCCATAACCACCGCCAATCTCACAAAATCCTGCAATTATAAAAAGCACCACTGACTTTAGAATTTTTACGATGTCCATGTTTTTAACACTTGAGCCAGACTTAAAGATTTTCTGAAATTTGACTCCCATTCATTCCTGTTTATCAAGATATTCAAGGATAGCCTCCTTTATCACATCTCTTACTCTAACCTTGTTTTTTGTGGAAAAATCCTTTAAATTTCTCCACACCTTATCTGGAATCTCGAGTCTGATAACCTCCCCATCCAATACCGAGCAGAGTTTTGGGGATATTCTTGTTCTCTCTTCATCACTCAAAACCCTGACTTGGTTTCTTTCAAGGTAAAACTGAATCGCCTTTATTATCAATTTTTGCTCATTCCCCATCTCTCTGATTTTTTCAGCCAGTGACCTTTCAAGCTCAATTTCATACAGCATGAAGGAACTTGATACATCTCTATTTAATCATTATCCGATGAGATGTCGCAGCAAGACAAATCGCCTTCACTCCCTTCAATCCCTGAAACTTCTTCAATCAAATATTTAACAAAATCGACATAGTAATTCCTGCAGCATCTCCCTGATGGATTTGTTACCACACAGTATCCTCCATTCCCTATCCCCGTCATCTCCTCAACCTCTTCCACACTTTTCGCCCCCTTTCTTATAGCTTCAACAACATCCTCCTCTGTGACCTGCTTGCAGTAGCATAAAGGTTTTGGTGATCCTTTTTCCTTGAAGAAGACCTTGGTCTTAACCTCCCTAACTGTGAATGCCACATTTCCATTGAAATATACAACTTCGCAGTCAGAAGTGGGGCAGAAATAAAAACTCTCATCGAGCAGATGCCAGTACTCAGGATTCAGATGATTGCCTACGGTTATCTTCCTGACCTTCCACCCTTCAGTTCCGCAGATGCATTTCATCCTTTCACATCCTCGTTGGAGACTATTTTAACAAGATATGGCTCCGGAACACTGTCAGCAATTTGCTGTGGGCTTATTACAGACGGGTTGTAGATGATTACTGCAGTACCATTATCATAGCTTACATCAGCCTTTATAACTCCATTCACTTTCTCAAGAGCGGATTCTATCGCCACAGCACAACCCTCACATGTCATGCCATCGATTTTGAGCTTCAACTGTTTTAATGAATCTGTTTTTACATCAACAACACTTTTTTTGCTGATATCGTACTGGTTGCATAAGGTAATATAATGAAGTTGATTACGCTGAAAATTATGAAGAACGAGGCAAAGGCTGAGAATATAAGCTTACTTTCTTGTCTCAACATCTGAATATTGCTGCATGCACACTTTTTTGCCTTCAGTCTTACGTGATTTGCCAGAGCAAGAGTGACAAAGAGAAGTCCTGCGAAAATGAAATATATCCTGTATGCTCCCATCCACACAGCTAGGCTGAGATTTCCGATTCCCAATAATAGGAGAAGTAAAGGTGTTATACAGCAAATAGATGATATTAAACCGCCAATTAGACCATTAAAAAGTCCTTTGTGGTTCTCTTTCATAGAACACCACCAATCTGTATCAACTTTTTTCCATCTTTTTCTTCCTTTAGCACACCACAACTGACAAGCTTTTTCTCATATTCAGCCATGTATTTTTCGAGTTCATCAAGAATTCTCTTTATTTCATCGCTTATCCTGTAAATTCTGTTTTTACCCCTCTGTTCAACCTCGACAAACCCGCAATTCAACAGGCACTTCAGGTTATGAGAGACTCTGCTCTGCTCGTAACCAAGCAATTCACAGATTTCAGAAACGCTGAGCTCTTCTTCTTTTCTGAGGATCATGATTATGTCAAATCTGGTTCTGTTACCCAGAATCTTTGCGAAATGTTTCCATG
>WAJY01000254.1 GCA_015523645.1 Geoglobus sp.
AGGGTCCCGTGGCGAAGGCCTTCGAGGGTTCAAATCCCTCCCCCCGCATGTTTGCCACATTCTTTCAATAAAATAATTGTTACTCTAACATCTAAGCTCTGGATCAGATGCTTAGATAGAAACCATTTCAATGCAATGCATACTTGCTCAGCTTTTCTGAGATGTCTAAAAAATAGAGAAATTTAAATTTTTACTGTGAAGGTTCAACAGGCTTTATTGGAGGTGATATGAATTCCACCTCAGCATGGGATATTGAATCTGGTCCATATGGTGGTGCTCCTGGCTTGAATGTTATGATAACCTCCCTTGCCTCTTTCTGGTCTCCCCACGCGGTGTATGAAAGTGGGAAAGCAAACAAAGGTGTGTTGTAGCTTCCACTCCTTATCGCATTTGCAATGTCCTTTGGCTCAGCAGAATTGGCTTGCTTTATAGCCCATACGATGTGATTTATGTTCACGTAGCCTGTTGTTCCTGCAAAGTCAACTTCTTCCTTGTATTTTTCATAGAACTTCTGGGCAAAGTTCTGGAATTCACTGGAATTGTAGTTGACTGGGGTGAAGTCGAGCATACCCTTTGTTACATCCTCCCCAAGTATCTTCTCCCAAACCTTCTTTGGTATATTGGGCCCAATATATTTTGCATTGAATCCGAGTTCTATGCCCTGTCTTGCTATCTTTGCAGTTCCAGGTGGATGACCGGTTGCTATCACAAGTTCAGGATTGAGATCCTGCATTTTTCTCAGATATGGTGTGAAATCTGATTCTTTTACTGGAGCAACCTCCATCCTTACCTCAACACCTGGCAGTGTTTCAATGTATTTCTTGATTCCACCCTCTATTGAATGACCCCACGCATAGTCTGCAATTATGGCTCCTATTCTCGTAAAGCCTTTATCCTTTATGTATTCAGCAAGAGCCTGCATTAGTAATGGACCGGCAACAAGAGCGGTTCTAAATGTATACCGACTACTTTTGGTAAGAATCTTGTCACTTCCAGCCATATGCAAAAGCAGTGGAACGTTCAGCTCCTCAGCTTTTCTTGATGTTGCAAGCCCTATATCACTTGAGACCGGTCCAATTATTGCAACAACTCCCTCTTGGAAAACTAACTCTTCAAAAACAGTTGCAGCTTCGCTGGCATTGTTCTTTGTATCCCTAACAACAAGTTCAAGTTTTCTACCATCAACTCCACCACCAGCATTTATCTCTTCTACAGCCATTTTTGCTCCCTTCAAGTGACCATCTCCCCATGGTGTGAATGGTCCGCTCAAAGGTCCAAGAAATCCTATTTTTATTGGTTTTTCTGGCTTAGGTGTTGGTGTTTTCTGCGCTGGTTGTTGGGTTGTGCATCCAAAAATGGATGAGCCGAGCAAAACTGAGCCACCTATCATTGCAGCCGTTCCAATAAACTCCCTTCTTCTCATCTTCAACTTCTCCACCCTCCTGAATTTTTAATTAATTTTAATTAAAAATGGTAAAAGGATATAAGCTTTTCCACGAAAGCTTTTTGAGAATTCTGAAAATTTGCTCCAAAATTTTTTTATAGTATTTTCAGACATTTTAATGATAATGAGGATTAAAACGGGAATCATAGGATTTGACACGATAATTGGTGGGGGTTACAGACCAAACACCGTAAATGTTGTTGTCGGTGCTTCAGGCACCGGAAAGACGATATTCTCCCTTCAATTTCTTTTGAAGGGTATAGAGAATGGAGAGAGGGGTATCTACATCTCCTTTGACATGGATACCAAGGCAGTTATGATTCTCGCAGAATCTCTTGGTTGGGACAGGCTGATAACTGCAATGGAGAATGCAGAGCTCATGGTGACGAGAAGCTACGCAGAGTCGATATCATATCTGAATGAGGACATAATAAACTACATAGAGAAATCAACGGATGGTAATACGAGGATAGTCATTGACTCCTTCACCCCCCTCATTTCCTCTCCAGATTTCGGGGTTAGGAGGGACATAAACTGGTTTTTTGACCAGTTGAGGGCAAATGGAACTTGTGTTATTACGGTTGAAGAACCCTTCTCGGAATCCCTAGCAAAACCAGACACGGTTTTACCTGTTTTTCTTTCAGATTCTGCAGTTTACATGAAAAACATAGGATATGGAGAGGCTTTCAGCAGAACGATACAGGTGATCAAGCACAGAGCTTCATGGCACATGGAAGGGGTGTTTCCTTACAGAATTCTCCCCGGGTTGGGGATCGTTGTTGAGAGCGATCTTGAGTATGCTAAGGGAGTTGAAGACATAAGCCCAATCCTCACAAAGTTCAAACTTGATAAAGGGATTGAGAGCAAGCTCAGATTTCTCGCAAAAAAGGAGATTCCTGTGTCTAGGGCGCTTATAGAGAGGGTGCTTAAAATTTATGAGTCTGAAAATAAGTGATGCTGTAAAAGACGTTTCAATGGATCCGTCTGTGAAGGGAGTTATTATTTACAGAGTTGACGGTACTCCTGTTTTTGCTGATATAAAGGATGAAAGGGCAGTGATAATGCATCTCTATTTTCTGGAAAGTCAGATAAGAACGATGCTTGGTTACATTTTCTACCAGAATCTTGAAGAAATATCAATCAGGGTGAACAATCTGAAGCTTCTTTTACTGCCTATAACAAAAACTCTGGTTTTGAGCATCCTTTTCATACCTGTTTCTGAATACAGGCTTGAGGTGGAAGCCAAAAGAGTAATAAACTCTCTCAGACCACTGCTTACCAATGAATCATAAGATTATCCCCGTATCTTCATTAGAAGTTGATGAAGCCCTAGATATTTTGAAAAAAGAACTCTCAAATCTAGATTTTAACCCTAACTTAGCCTTTATTATTTTTACAACCAAATATTATGGAAAACATAAAAATATTTTAAATTTTCTCAAGCCAAGATTTAAATTTGACACAATTTCCTTTTTTGCAGACGCATTTGGAACCAGAGAGGGCATATTTACAAATGGTTTTCTTGTTCTATTACTTAAAGCTGACTTCAAGATATTTAAAACAGGCAGAGGAAACTTGGAGAGCGAGCTAACAAAAATTGCAGATAGCATTAGGGAATTCGATATGGCTCTTGCCATATATCCTGCACTGTATTTTCCCTCAAAGCTCGGACTCATAGCTGGATTTTTGAGGGATAGATACTACTGGTGGAGATTTTCTAAGTGTAAGGATGAGAAATGTAAGAAGAAGGTTCTAAAAAGTGCATCTAACTGGTTGCAACGAAGGAGAATAATTATGCCCGTTAATAAAGTGTTAAGAATTCTCGGAAAATCCGAAATACCAATTGCATCAATTAATCTTGTACCGTTAGAAGTTTATGTAAATACACCATTAATCTTATATAATTTTAAAGCTATACGAAAAAATGTTATTGTAATTGCTTTTAACAATTTGGCATTGAGGTTTAAAGATATTTTTCCCGAAAGAGGCGATAGCTACGAAGAAACAAAAGAAGCGCTTAAAAAATTCTTTGCATTTAGAGATGAGGTTCGCATTATCAAAGAAGGCGTTGTCATTGGACAAATTGAGAG
>WAJY01000255.1 GCA_015523645.1 Geoglobus sp.
GCGGAGTCGATTCTCAAGGTTTCTGGCCATCCCATTCCTGAGTTCAGGTTTGAAAAAGATACAGGAGTCATTAGGCGTATTTCGGCCCATAAGTTAATGGATATTCTAAAGCACCACCCATGGCCCGCATTTCATCTAATCAGGGCCAATTTTCAGAAGGAGAAGATTGCTGAATATCTGATAAATACAGGGAGACCTTTTGAAGGTTACAGCTCGGAATGGACCAATAAAGACTTAGATTTGTACAACGTCATTTTCGAGATAAGGCAACATGCAGAAGAGGGATTCCAGTCAGAAAGGGTAATACCATCAGAATATCTGAAGAGGCTTGCTGAAGTGTTCCCAAAGCAGTTCTTTAGCTGTAAGAAGAAAGACATCGGAGAGAACCAGTATGAATGGCGGGAGATTCATTCAGTTCTGAAGGCAACGCTGATTTCAAAGCTTATGGGTCCGGACCCATTAACACATGTTCTAAAAAACGGATTAACCGAAACTCAAAGACTCAAGGTAACCCAAGCATTGAGATACAATAATAAGCCCCTCTCCAAAGCGGATTTCCACCAGATAATGACAATCCATGGATCTAAAGGGTTGCAGACTGAAACCGTTTTTCTCTACTCTGAATGGACCCGAAAAATAAAGCGTGAAAGTGATTTCCGGGAAGAGGCCCGGGTCTGGTATGTTGGGTCCACACGGCATAAACACATGCTGTTCATAGTGGACGGCCTTTTTTCAGATTATCCAGCCTGTGAACCATGCCCCATTCTCGGGAGGTGGAAGCCATGAGATTTCCTTGGCAACTGGAGGATTGTGAATTAATTCTCTTGAGGTATGGCTCCAAAAGGCCTGTGCACAAATGGCAGGATCATACAGGCGGAAAAAGGTTCAGGGCAACGTCGGAAACCAAAAAACTGATAGAAACCGGCCAGTTCAATTATGCGGTATATTGCGGGAATGGCCTTATCGTAATTGATGCGGATGAGCCTGTTCTGCGAAAAGCCATCGAAAAGGATCTGCCAGAGACCTTCACGGTAAAAACAGGGAGTGGTGGACGACATTATTATTTCCATTCAGACTTGGAGAGGAAGGTTATTCTCTACAACAGAGATGGCAACCACATCGGTGAAATACAGGCAGGCGGTCAGGCCTATGTCGTAGGTCCTCCGTCAAAACATCCGAACGGAAATTTCTATGAGGTCATCAACGATATTGAGATTGCGGATTTGAGCAAAGAGGAGATAGAGGCATGGATCCAGAGCAATGGTTTCAGGGATAAGAAGAGGCAGACAAAAAGAGAAATTGAAAGGAATTTCTCCAACACCCTTGACATTCCTGTTACGGACTTCTTGCACCCTGATAATGCAAGATACAGGGGATCAGAGGTATATGGCTCTCACCCCATCCATGGATCCACAACCGGAATGAACTTCTGGGTTAATACGGTAAAGAACACATGGTACTGTTTCAGGTGCGAATCTGGAGGGGGACCAATTGAAGCCTTTGCGGTGGCAGAAAGAATAATAGACTGCTCTGAGGCAGGCCCAAGCTGTTTTACCAAAGAACAGTTTAAGGAAATTCTAAGTATGCTGAAGGAAAGGGGATACGATATCCCCGAATTCAGCTCTTTTGAAGATAAGGCGAAGCGGGAATTCAATTATCTGGTTAAAAAGCTGAATTTTGAGCTTTCTAAAAGAAGAAAGAGGAAAGGGAGGTTTTGGAGTGATAAATGAGGACAGATTCATGAAGCTCTACAACGAGGGTCTTTCAGATGTTAAGATAGCGAAAAGGCTGGGGTGCAGGGCACAGAAAGTCAGAAAGCTCAGGAAGAAGCTCGGTCTACCGTCTAACTGGAATGTGCTGTGGCGTGCCAAAGTGTCGAGGATTATCGAGGCATTGAGGAACGGCAGGATGTCCGCAAAGGAGCTCTCTGAGATAGCTGGCATAAGGCAACAGGACCTGCTTCACTACGTGAGAAAGGCGAACGAGCTTCTCAATCCCCATTTCGAGATAAGGCGTGAGAGAGATGGGCGATTTGTGATGTATTACCTCTATGATTTGAGGAAAAAGGAGGAGTTTGTTAAACCAGAATCGGGAGGTGGTGGCCATTACAGAATATAAGTTTCCGATAGACCTCTATTTTGAGAGAAAGTTGAGTAATAAGGAAGAGAAGCTGTTAATAGATAAAATAGACTGGATAGCTCGTGAATTATTCAAAGATGACTACGATGGTTTTGGGTTTCCGTTAAGGTTTTAGGAGGTGGTTAAAATGCAGGAGATTCCAGAATGGTTGAAGAAAGAAATGAAGGTGGTATTGAGCAGAGAAGAGTATGAGAGAAGATTGAAGATTTTTGAAAAGCTGTATCATAAAGAGCGTGTGGATCCAGTTGCATGTGCAATCATGGCTCTTTTGAGAGGGAATATAATCCTGCGTGAGAGCGTCGATAATCTACAGATTCGCTCTAAATTGATGGAGACAAAGCTCCAGTATCTTGAAGAGAAGGTTAATGAGCTTTAGGGGGTGGTCTGATGTCTGTTGTGGATATGCGTGCGGTTCTCCACGGCAGATACTGCGAGACATGTGGGAGACCTCTGGACAAAGAACACAAGAGGTTCTGCTCATGGGAATGCTTCCTGTCCTCAAATGGGAAGGGAAAGCAGGAGTGTTCGAGGCTCAGAAGAGAGATAAACCAGCTAAGGCAGGAAGGCGTTTGCAGGGTGAAGCTTAAGGAACTGCTCGAAAGGGCTAATTTAAAGAACACTGGATACAATCTGTACTATCTCGGAGTTCTGCAGGAAAGGGGTGAGATTAAGCTCGTGATGAATGGGGTGAGAAAGCATGGATGATAAATATGTTAGAGCCTTCATAGTGGCTTTGTTTGTGGTATTATTCGTGGCGGCGGTATTCTCTGGTATTTCGCTGAGATCTCTCAAGACAATAGAGGTACATGAGAGCAAGTATCCTAATGGGACTTATATCAAGCAGAGTGTAGAGGTTATTCATAACTACACGCTGTTCAATGTATATACAGCTGTGTTTATTTTCTCAGGGGTAGCGTTGATAACTACAATAATTGTGTTGCTGTTTGTCAGAGGATGAGGAGGTGAGTAGAGAAATGATTAAAAAAGTCAGGGAATGGATTAGAGATCGTTTACTTGGCATTCAAATCGATTTGCTTGAGCTTAAAGGAGATGAATTAGGTGATGATTGCTATTTTGAGGAGGTGGAAGAATGAACTATCCTGACGAGCTGTATGATGAGTGGGATGAATACGAGGAGGAATTGGAAGAGGATGAGAGTGAGCCGTTTTGCTTTGGAGATTTCATGCCCTGGGATGAGCATTGTAATTTCGGGTGTGAGTGGAGAGACCTCTGTGAGATGAGTTCTAAGGGAGGCTGAGAAATGACCCAGCAATGCTGTTTCTACTGCAAGGCGAGAACAGGATGCACGGGAGTATGCATAAACAACCCACTCTTCTGCACCGAGTTCTGTGCGTGGCTCGACGATGGCTGTCAGGGTTTTGAGCACGATAAGGCAGAATATGAGAGGATTAAGGCTGTGTTTGAGGGAGGATGAAGAATGAAAACAAGAAGCATCGGAAAACCGATTAGCCCTCGACCTTGGAGTCATCTTAAATATGACTATCCATGGCCGTGGGGTCATCTTCGGGGTTCAGCCAAGAGGTGATAGGAGTGAAGAAAGTCAACTGGAATAAATTTGCCTTGATATTGGCAGTTTCAACAGCCTACACAGTGGTAATCTTCATCGCCGATATGCTTTACACACCTGCTTTAAGACTTCAATCTATGCCACCGTTCTGGCTTTTCAGGCTTTTCATCATCCTGCTCGTTACGATTAACATTCGGGACTACCTTGTCAAAATCTTCAGAGAACCGTTATTGATTGAAATGGAGGTAAAAAATGAAGCGTAAAACCGTCTGGATTCTGAATCCCAATCAGAAACGCAACAACACCGAAGAGAAACGCAGGAAAGCCCTTCAGGAGATAAGACAGCACGTTTACTTCTTAGGCAAGGCAGACGACCTCTTCGAGGAGGACATTAGGGACAAGCTTCTCGAACTCAACCGCAGACACGGCATAATCTTCAGGGATGTTCAGCTCAACGGGCATGTTTACGCAATCCCACTCCTCGAACTCGAAGACGCTCCAGAAACTTTCCATTTCAGCATTTCGGAAGTTGCGGATTATGCCAAGCCCGTTTACTTGTCTAAAAGCAGTTTAGAGGCGTGGGGTGTTGTATGATGGGTCTATATGATAGAATCCTTATAGAGGTTGAATGTCCCCTATGCGGACAAGTAATAGACGAATGGCAGACCAAAGACCTCGAAAAGCTCATGCGTTCTTACACGATTGGTGATAAAGTTGAAACGAACTGGAGAGAGATTAGAGTTTATTCCTACTGCCCACATAGGATAACGCAGAGCTACAGCAAAGAGCTGGAGCTGTGGGTTTATGACGTTCTCTGGAGCGTTAGCATGGACATCTATATTGATGTAAGTGACGGAGTAATTAGCACTCCAGATAGGTGGGAAATGGTTGCGAGAATCAACGATTTTGGCCCCGCTCTTCTTGGATTTCATGAAGTCGATGTTGAGGAGTTCAACAGAAAGAAGAGAGATGAGGAGCTTAAGAGGTTTGGAGAAATTGAAGACCTCAGAAAAGACTGGATGAAGAAGTTTGACCTTGAGCTCAGGGTGATTCCCCATTTGGTTACGCAGGTGGATTGAATGACCGTGCACATAGTCAAAACTCAGATGAGGCGTTACATCTTCGACCTCGAAGAGGAGGCCCTTGAGGCCATAACTTGGGACATTGTGGTGGTTGAGCCCGTAAAGGGAGACAGCGATCCGTGGGTTGAGATTTACATCAGCGAGGGGGACGACCCGACCAGAAGGCTGATTCTTGCGGGTTTCCAGATAGACGTTGCTGAATTTCTTGAAAAAATCCTCGATTTTCTTAGGAATTGTGGAGGTGGTTGTGATGCCTGAAGTAGTATTGCTCAAAAGCATGGACAGGCATGTTGATAGGAACTCGGTAAAACAAAGAGTTGAAACAGCTCTCAGATACTTTCCAGAACTGCAGGATGAAACGATTTACATTGGGATACTGAGAGAAAACGATTATGTGGATGGGAAGGTCAATAGCCTTAACAGAATTTTGCTGTTTAGACCGAGTAAGGTTCCAACATACGTTACGGTTTTCCATGAACTCATGCATCTGGCTATAGCAAAGGTAAACGAGAATGGAGAAAAATTGCCGAAGACAGAGGAATTCTGCAGTATATCAGCAATGGCAAGGATGCCCCCTGAATTCGTCGATGAAAAGAGCATTCCTTATGTTGGTCGTCCAGTTTCGGTTTCTCTCATAGATGTCCCTGAGTTATGTAAAATGGCGTTACAATACCGCAAAAGAAGAAGAGATTACATCAGGTGGTTGAGGAGGAGGATAAAAGGAGGAGACTGAGATGAAAGGAGTTCTTGAAGAGTTTAGAAAGGAGATGTTTAAAGAATTAGAGAGGCTGAATAAAATAGGTATAGTACCATGGAGGGATTTTGACATAAAAACCCTCGATTCTGACCTCTATGATGAACTGGATAAGTATTGGGAATTTTTCTTGGATTATTATTATGCAACAAGCGAAGAGGAAGAGGAAAAGGCAAAGAAAGGGATGTTAAGAAAGCTCATCGATATAGCCAATCACTGTTTGTTTTTATGGGTCAGAATAAAGGAGGAGATTGATGATGCCTGATTATATTAACGAAAGGATTATGCAACTTGAAAGGGAACTTAAAGAGCTGATTTTTCAATCAGAGTTGAGAAAGTGCATTATTCATCTTTTTGACTATATCAAAGACAACAGGGGAGAAAATCCACGAAAACAAGAAGTTGAAGCCACGTTCTGGGAGCATTTCTTTGAGTATTTCAAAAATTTGGACAGGACAGAGCAGAATCGTATTCTGAATCAATTGGCTGATTTGGTGGTCGAACATGCTCAAAATAATAAAAAGTTGGAAAAAGAATAAAAAGATTAAAGAAAAACTGATGAAAAACCTCATAGAGCAAGGATTCACGAAAAAGGAAGCTAAAAATATAATCTTAAGATTAGAGATGATGGAGGAATTAGAGAATGCAAGAGCTGACAACTGAAGACCACATTAAAACGCTATACTCCTTAATTAAACAGATAGAGAAATGGCAAAGTGAAGTAGACAACCATATCGCAAGCATAGATTCTGCCTTGATAGAAATTTACTCCAAACTTCAGGTGGTTGAGGAGGAGGTTGAAGATGGTTGATGGCATTGAACAAGCATTGCTGTATTTTATGCTTGGAGCAGTGGTTGGAACCGTTATAACCTGCATTTTCTTTTTCATTTTAATTGAAAGGGAGCTTGAGATAATCAGGCATGTCATGGAACTGAAGGAGAAGGGATATTCAGACGAGGAGATAAAGAATAATATAATGCGGTTAAGGATGAAGGGTGAGATATGATGGAGGTTGAAGGATGAGATTTAAAAGATCAATAGATCTGTTGGATTGGATACATATAGGTGGAGCAACGCTCATCTACATTGCTGGTGTATATACAAGGAATCATCCATTTTTCTCGCTCATCATTGCCCTCGGAGGAACCCTTCTTGTTATGGTCAGAGAAGAGATGGGAAGGGGGTAAAAAATGCCTGACATGAAAGCGGTTTCAATTACCCTGCTCTCAATTGCAATAGTCCTTGCAACGGGTTATATAGTGATTCAAGAAATGGTTGATTTGGCAGATTATTTCGAGAAGGAGGGGTTACAACTAGATACGGATTTTTTCTTTGACCCAGTTTTCTATTTGGTGTTGGCTATGGTGATAATCCTGTTTTTCTATTGTTGGGATTATGATTTTGAAAGGAGAAGTAGGTGAGTATAACAGGTGGCTGACATCCATCCACATCACCCTCTATCAACCCACGTCAGTATATATATTTAGTATTGATTTTCCTGAATAGAATCGTATTACCCCATAAAAAATCTTTCAATATAGAAAATCATAAAAAGACGAATAAAAATAAAATTATAATTTTTGTGTGTTTTATGCTTCACTTACCTCTCTTTCCCTTGCCTATGGTCTCAAGTCTCTTCGCAAGGTAGAGTGCCTGAAGCAACCCTTTAGGCCTTCTGCTCTTCGGTCTCTTCTTCAGGTCAGCAATTGCTTTCAGAATATAGCTCTGCTTTATCTCACCATTCTTTGTGAATGCCTTATCTCCATACTTCATCCTTATGTACCTCTTCACTCTCCCCGGCCTCTTGATAGCTCTCTGGATCCACCTGTCCTTTCTCGCCATACTCATCTCCTCCCTGCTCTGTACTTTATGTGACCCTTCCCTATCCTGCTTGTCGTTCTGTGGTGTGTTCTGCACCTCAGGCAGTAATACATCATGCCTTATCACCTCCCACATTCATTCTCTTCAGCTTTGAAGCGGTGTACCAGCTCAGAGCTATTGCTCCAATTCCCGTCATTGCGAACACGCTCCAAGCTGGATGAGTCCCGACCCTTCTTAAAATAACCCACCATGGATAAACTGTAAGATATATATACAGCATAATAATACCTGTGATAACCATCATCACTCCTATTTCATGTATCATTTTATCTCCTCCAGACCAAGCTTTATCTTCAGATCTCTGAGGGAATACTCTCCAAGCTTATTCCCGTCTTTGACTATAAGGTCTGCCTTCAGATATTTGTCCAACTCTCTCAGTTCATCAGGTTCGAGAAGCTTTCCGACACCCTTTATCTTTATCATCAACTCGTTCTTCATTTTCCTTCCTCCCACACGAACAATGCGAAGAGTATCGCACCCATGATTATCACATAGATAGCGAGGGGTTTGTGTTCTCCCGCAAGGCTTATGAACACACCACCACCAACTAACGCAAATATAACATATTCTACCAGCTCGCTCGGTCTAAACCCACCTATATCAAGGTTCAGGGACATTTTCCACCTCCTGAATTTCGACAATCCTCAACACTACAATTGCGAGCAAAATTCCGACCGAAATCGGTGGGATGGTGTAGGCAATTTTGACGTGCAGGGGCGCAAGTGCAACGGGAAGCCCAACGTATGGCTTTGCGAATGGCGTTAAGGCGAGAGAGAGCATGTTGGTTACTATCACCCCGATGACGATTCTCTTCCTCCATCTCTTCCATTCCGCATTCATGCAATCACTCCGTGAAGAACAACCTGTAAAGCCC
>WAJY01000256.1 GCA_015523645.1 Geoglobus sp.
CTTCAGAGGTTGAAACATGGCAGAAGTAAAGCCTTCTAGATGCAAGCCTCTCAACAGCCTTTATCTCAGCCTCCCTTTTCCTGTATCTGAAATTTGGAATGCGATTTGATTCAACAAACTCCGGACATTCTGCATGAATTGTTGTGAAATGTCTAAGAGTTTCAACAACCTCAATATCGATCTGATATTCAATATTTTCATGATGAAGAAAAACCTCACCGATTGCAGGATTAAAACCAATCTCCTTGATTTTTTCTGCAATCAGATTTATTTTATCTGCATTTCGTCTAGTGACTCCTAAATTAAGAGAGTAGTCAACGCTCAAAAACTTCTCTGCATATCTTACTCTTTTGAGATACATTTCTTCAGAATCTATGAAGGGTTTCGTGTTTGGTTGGTCTACAACAAGGCAAATGCCTCCATTCAATGCTGCTAATGTTCCGTTTCTTATTGTCTCCTTTTGGCTTTCATCAAAATCTCTGAGATGGACATGAACATCTATGCCTGCTGGCATTACAATGCCCCTATATTTTTTTCCAGCTATTTTCTTACTTATTTCTTTGATCAAACCATCCTCAATCAGCATTCCAGCTTCAACAATTTTGTTTCGAAGCAGAAGTTTGCCAAAGATCTTCACATGCTGGGGTAAGAACAAAGATTTAAATACTATTCTGGACATTAAACTAAAAAACTCAGTGAGGAGAGGATTATGGATTCAATAGTGAGAGAGGCTATTAAGAGAGCTAATGAGGAGAGAAGAGCTTTTGCAAAAGAAAGTGAAGATGACGAGATTCTGCAGGTTCTGCATGAACTGAAAACCGTAATAAGGGTTGTAGGAGTTGGAGGTAGTGGATGCAACACGGTTTCAAGAATGTTTGATGAGGGTATAGAGGGGGCTGAGCTCATAGCAATCAACACAGATGTTCAGCATCTCTACTACACAAAAGCCGACAAAAGGGTTCTTATTGGGAAAAAGAGGACTAGAGGTCTTGGAGCAGGAAGTCTACCCCAGATTGGTGAGGAAGCTGCAAAAGAGAGTGAAGAGGAGATTAGATCACTTCTCGAAGGTTCAGATCTCGTTTTCATAACCTGCGGTCTTGGTGGAGGTACTGGAACTGGTGCTTCCCCCATAGTGGCTGAAGCAGCTCAGGATGGCGGTGCTTTAACAATCGCAGTTGTAACAATGCCATTTTCATCTGAGGGTGCAATCAGAAGAGCCAATGCTGAAGCTGGGTTGGAAAGACTGAGAGAGGTTACAGACACAGTTATAGTCATACCGAACGACAGACTGCTTGAGGTTGTTCCAAACTATCCAATGCAGCTGGCATTTAAGGTTGCAGATGAGGTCTTGATGAGAGCGGTTAAAGGCATAACAGAGCTGATCACAAAGCCAGCCCTTATAAATCTCGACTTCGCAGATGTAAGGACAGTTATGGAAAAGGGCGGAGTTGCAATGATAGGTCTTGGAGAGGCAAGCGGTGAGGACAAAGCCTCCGAAAGCGTCAGAAAAGCCCTGAAAAGCCCGTTGCTTGATGTAGACATAACAGGAGCAAAGGCTGCTCTTGTAAACGTTACAGGAGGTCCAGACATGACGATTGAGGAAGCAGAGAGCATAGTTGAGGAGATATACAGCAAGATAGATCCAGATGCAAGGATAATATGGGGAGCAATGATAGATCCATCTCTTGAAAGCACAATAAGGACACTAGTCATAGTTACCGGTGTGAAGTCTCCGCAGATATTCGGAAGAAAAGGACCTGCAGTTGCAAAGAGATACGGAATCGACTTTGTCAGATAAATATTTAAAAAGAGTGGTTCTAAGGCTCTGACATGTTTGGAGAGAAGCTTAAGGATTACGCCAACCTGCTTAAGATGGCAAGAAAACCAGATAGAGATGAATTTCTAACCACAACTAAGGTAGCTGTTGCGGTGATGTTTGTTGTAGGGTTAATTGGATTTTTCATCTACATACTCATGGACATATTGCCGGGGGCGCTGAAATGAGCAGGTATTTTATTGTGAAAACAACAGCAAATCAGGAGAGAATAGTGGCAAACCTTATGTCTGCAGGTGTGAAGAAGAGAAAGATAAATCTGTATTCAATCCTTGCTCCAAAGGAGATAAAAGGTTACGTGATTGTGGAGGCTGAAAACAACGAAGACATAGTGAAGGCGATAAAAGGTGTTCCACACATAAAGGGTCTTGTTAAAGGTGAGGTCAGTATTGCTGAGATAGAGCATTTTCTCAAGCCAAAGAAGGCTGCGGAGCAGATAAGAGAGGGCTATAAATTCGAGATTATAAGCGGTCCATTTAAGGGAGAACTGGCTATTGTTAAGAGGGTTGATGAGGCAAAGAATGAGATAACCGTTGAGCTTCTGGAGGCTGTTGTTCCGATTCCTGTTACAGTCAAGGCTGACAACGTGAGAATCCTTGAAAAAACTGAGGAGGAGGTGTAATAATGCCACAGGTTGTTGAGGTTTTGGTGCCTGGAGGAAAAGCCACTCCGGGACCGCCACTTGGTCCAGTAATCGGACCGCTTGGATTAAATGTAAAGCAGGTTGTTGACAGAATCAACGAGGCAACAAAGGACTTCGATGGATTGCCCGTTCCAGTGAAGATAATTGCCAAGGAGGACAAGACTTTTGATGTTGAGGTTGGCATTCCACCAGTTTCTGCTCTAATCAAAAAGGAGCTGGGAATCGAGAAAGGTTCGAAAGCAACAGGCAGGGAGTATGTTGGTGATTTGAAGCTCGAGCAGATAGTAAAGATAGCAAAGATCAAACAAAAGCAGATGCTTTCATATGATTTGAAGTCAGCTGTGCTTGAAGTTCTGGGAACTGCTGTTTCCATGGGCGTTAAGGTTGAAGGAAAACATCCAAAGGAGCTTCAGCAGGAGATAAAGCAAGGAAAAATAGAGATAGAAGGGTAAAGCTATTTTCTCAATTTCTGTTTTTGCTTGGAAATTCAAAACCAGATTGTTTTCTGAATTATATTTAAATACAATGCCCTGACTTCTTGATCTATGAGCGATACTCTACCTCTCCCTGAGGTTAACATTGGCATGGTTGGTCACGTTGATCACGGAAAAACAACACTCGTTGCCGCCCTCAGCGGTGTCTGGACAGACAGGCATAGCGAGGAGCTGAAGAGAGGAATATCAATCAAGCTCGGATATGCAGATGCAACCTTCAGAAAGTGTCCGGAGTGTGAGGGCATTGAGGCTTATACCGTTGAAGAGATTTGTCCCATACACAAAATCGAAACGGAGATTCTTAGAACTGTGAGCTTTGTCGACAGTCCCGGGCACGAGACTTTAATGGCGACCATGCTCAGCGGTGCAGCTTTAATGGATGGTGCTGTTCTTGTGATAGCTGCAAATGAGAAGTGCCCTCGACCTCAAACAAAGGAGCATCTGATGGCACTGGAAATAATTGGAGTTGAGAGGATAGTGATTGTGCAGAACAAAATTGATATTGTTCCGAGGGAGAGGGTTGTTGAGAACTACAAGGAGATAGTCCAATTTGTCAAGGGCACAATTGCTGAGGATGCTCCAATAATTCCGGTGTCTGCTCAGCAGAAGGTCAACATGGATGCTCTGATATTGGCAATACAAGAAACAATACCGACTCCAGAAAGAGATCTCAACTCTCCACCGCTCATGTATGTTGCGAGGAGTTTTGATGTGAACAAGCCTGGAACAAAGCCAGAGAAGCTTGTAGGCGGTGTTGTTGGTGGAAGTCTTTCTAGGGGCAGGCTGAGGGTTGGGGATGAGATAGAGATCAGACCAGGGGTTAGAGATGACAGGGGAAAATACAGCTCAATATTCAGCGAGATCGTGAGCATAATGGCATCAGGTAGAAATGTTGAGGAGGCTACACCGGGAGGGCTTGTGGGTGTAGCAACAAAGCTAGATCCCTACGTTACAAAGGGTGATGGACTCGTTGGAAACGTTGTCGGGCATCCAGATGATCTGCCAGAGGTTTTGTTTGACTTCACAATGGAGGTAAAGCTCTTGGAAAGGGTTGTTGGTGCTGAAGAGGAGGTTGGAGTTGAGAAAATTAAGATGAACGAACCGCTGATGCTAAGTATAGGCACGGCAACAACCCTCGGAGTTGTCACATCATCCAGAGATGACACAGTTGAGGTTAAGCTGAGAAGACCAGTTTGTGCTGAGAGCAATTCAAAGGTAGCGATAAGCAGAAGAGTCGGATCAAGATGGAGACTGATAGGTGCAGGAAGAATTCTGTGATGAAGGCAATAATAGACACGAACGTTTTGATGTACATTTACACATGCAAGGTTGACGTTTTCTCTCAGCTGAGAGAACTGGGTTTTAAAAAATTCATTTTTCCCAAACAGATAATTGAAGAGCTTAAAAAACTCGAAAAAAGCCTTGACGGCAAAGAGAAAAGGGCTGCGAGATTTGCCCTAAAGCTTATTGAAAGATGCAATGATTGCGAGATTGTGGATTTAGAATGGGAGGGGAGTGATAAGGCAATAATAGAGATCGCCAAGAGTTATTCTGCGGTAATAATATCAAACGACAGAGAGCTTAGAAGAAGGGCGAAAGAGGAGGGTATAACAGTAGGATATCTTAGGGAGTTCAAGTACGTTGAGATCGAGTATTTCTAACAGCCTTCGACTTTCTGACATTTCTGCAGAACTGGCAAACCTCACTGCTTGTAACCTCTCCGCATATCTTGCAGTGTCTGAGCTCAACCTCTTCTCTTTCCTTCCTTCTTGCCAGATTTCTCAAAACACCTATCTTGAAGCCAGGAATTTTCCCCTCTATCTCATAAACAATCTCCTTCCATCTCGGATATGGAGCCTTTGGACACTCCATCTCAACAAATGGTAGCTCTTTAGCAAATACATAGATCATGTTCTCTCTCTCGCCCATCTCATAAAGCGGTCTAATCCTAGTTACAACCTTGTCAAATCCCTCAATTCTCGGCAACTGCTTTTCACTCCACTGAAGATTGCCAGAATACAGGTTTTTGAAAAAATTTGCTAATATGTCCTCTGAACAGTGCCCTGTTGCAATAACGTCATAACCATTCTCCCTCGCAAATCTGTTCATCAGATACCTCTTTGCATTTCCACAAACAGAGCAAACCTTCTTCGAAAAATCGGAAAGATCGAGACCATAATCTGAAAGAC
>WAJY01000257.1 GCA_015523645.1 Geoglobus sp.
CGATTAAGCCTGCTAAAAAATTTCTGGGAAGAGAGGAGTTTCAGCCTGTTAGCTTTAAAGTGAATAACATCTTTCACAGAATCCTCAAGCTACCAGACTTATATTTAGCTCATCATGAAAACCTGATGGATCGTTCTCTTTCATGCTAAAGTTTTACTGTGTTTTGGAATTGATTGTAAAAGATAATTTCTTGCCTTTTTGCAAGATCTCCTTGAATCCACATTTACTATCAATCTGCCCTCTTTCTACTGCAGAGCAATAATGAAAAGCAAAGCGTCTCTTTAGAAATCTGGCAAAGGTTTTTGTGGATTTGTCGGTTGCATGAAATTTGCAACAAAAAGAGTATTTTCCAGTTCACCAGAATTCATTACTGCCTCTCAGGTTTTTATTTTCAATGAACGTCTTCAACGTTACTTTAACCCGGCTCCATAACCATGCTGACCAATGTAGAAATCAAAAATCTTGTAAGGAAAAACTAAAAAATTTAGATTAGCCTCAGAGAGAGTTGAGAAAAAAGGGAGCAAATTTTTTATAAATCACCGCTCTAGTTTCCCACCAATGAGAAAAATTAATGATTCAGGCTTATCTCCTGTGCTTGGAATGGTTCTGGCTTTGGCAATAATCGTTGGTGCCATTGGGATAGTTCAGCAGTTTTTTGTGCCTGCATGGATAAAGAATGACGAATGGAATCACTACACACAGCTAAGACAAGATTTTTCATCCATACCAAAACTAATTGCTTTGACTGCAAGCTCGGGGAATCCAAATGTTGTAACGCTGAACTTGAAAGTGGACAGAAAGAGTTATCCGTTTCTTATGTCTCCGCCTGACACAGGGACATTCCTAAAGGCTGAAAGGGAGAGGATATGGATAAACTATACTGAAAGACTGCCGAATGGTAGCACAGCTACAAGGAATCTCTCATTGACAACAAGAGCTCTTATAGCAGAGCCGAAGTATTACTACCTTCCAAACGAGAAGTTTTTCTACGAAAACAGCCTAGTTTTTGTCAGATCTAGCGGAAATGCAACTCTGGTTGATCAGAGCGCATTCACCAACAGGAGCTTCACAATCTACATCTTTGACACAGACTTTGATAGCATTTCCTCATCAGACGTCATGGCAATACCCCTCATCCCGATCTCGTATGGCGGTGAGATAGCTGTTGTAAATGCAACAATAAAATTCCAGTCCCTTTATCCGGAATACTGGAACAGAACGCTTTCTGAGATGGGAATAGATGTCAGCAGGCAGGGAAACACTGTTACTGTGAATTTAACAGAAACTGTCCTGAGAATAGCCGTTGTTGCAACAGATTCAACTTCTGTCAAGCTTGTATACAAGCCCTACCTATACTTCTCAGAACTCACAACATTCCTTGGAGATACCGAAATAATAGAAGTTGTTGTGCTCGATCAGTTTGGAAACCCAGTTCCGAATGTTCAGGTTAACGGATCGACAACTATAGGTTTGCTTGGATCAAGTAAAAATGCAACCAAAATAACAGATGCTAATGGAATTGCAAGGTTTGTATTCAAGGCAACAGAAGAAGGAGGCGGAGAGCTTACATTTGAGGCTGGAGGGAACTCAACCAGTGCAGATGTAACGGTTATTACTCCGGGAGAGAATTTGTGGGATAGGAATATGAATAACGATACATTAGTCACCTCACCTGACTTTAAATGGGCAGGGATACATGCTGCCAGTGAAATATGGTTGAAAAATGCAACTCAAATAAGCACCAAAGAGAACAAGCTAGACATTTATTTTACCCTCTATAATAGTAGCACATATTACTACTTTGAAATACACGCAAGTGAAGCTGGAGATGACAAAATATGGATATGGAGGTATAGGAACACTCTACAACAATTATTAAATGAAGAGTTGTTTGATTCTTCGAAATCAGATAAAATTTTTACACCTGATGGTATAAATATATTAGATCCAACTTATTACAAAGACTGTGATGGTAAAAACAGCTCTAAATGGAACAGTACCAAATGTGAGGATATAAGAGACGCGTTATCACAAGTTAAGTGGTTCCTTCAAAATGCAACTTTAAGCGATCCTATTAGCTTGGCTATTCAAGACATAAAAGGTTGGGCAGTCGAAATCCAGATAATTTAACCACAGCAAAAACCTCAACCCAAATTTTTCTACTCAAATAAAGTGTAAGAAATCCATGCTATTCCTAAAAACTTAATCGCAAATCTCAAACTGCTATAAATGTCTTTTAGCTGGTTTGGTTGCTATGAATGGGTTTCAGGGAAAAAGAGCTTTGCAATGTTTTGGCTGAAAAAAGTTTGATGGGAACCCAAACATTAAAAACTCCTTTAGAAGACTGTCATCAATGCTTGAACTCCCACCATATAGACCACCAAGCGAAGCAAACAGCATACTGATCAGGGTGACCAGAGGTTGTCCTTGGAACAGATGCGCATTTTGCGGAATGTACAAAACAGAGAGATTTCAGATGAGGAACCTTGAGGAAGTTAAGAGTGACATTACTGTAGCATCCAAGCATCCAATCTCCAGCACCGTGTTTTTTGGAGACTCTGACAATCTTGTCCATCCCTGCATCACTGAAATCGCAGAGTTTGCAGTTGAAAAGCTAAATCCCAAGAGAATCACAAGCTATGCGAGGCTCAAGACTTCATTTTCGATGAGCTTGAGGGATCTTAAGAAGATAAGAGATTCTGGTTTGACTAGGCTCCATTTCGGGCTAGAGTCAGGAGACAACGCAACTCTTGAGATGGTTAAGAAAGGCTTGTCTTTCAAAGAGGCAGTTGAAGGAGGAAAGAAAGCAAAAAGGGCTGGATTCGAGGTTTCACTCTACATACTCTCAGGAATAACTGAAAGGTGGGAAGATCATGCATTAAACAGCGCAAGAGCCGTTAATGAAATAAAACCTGATTTTGTAAGGCTGAGAGCGATAACGGTTATTCCCAACACAATTCTCTGGCACAGAATGAAAAAGGGGATATACAGACCACTTGATCCGGTATCAAGATTGAAAGAGGTAAGGCTTTTTGTTGAAAACGTAGAATGTGAGACCATGCTTTACTCCGATCATGTCTCAAACTACCTCTGGAGCAGATTTGGAGCATTTTATACAGGTGTTTCTGGAAGGCTTCCAGAAGAAAGGGAAAGGATAATTTCCGAGCTTGACAGAGCTATTGAGGTGGCTGGAGAGCTTGAGAAAAGGGGAGAGTTGTATGATTCGAACGCCCTTGCTTCTCAAGGAAAAATCCTGCTTTGAGCTTAATGTTTATCAATAATAATTTTAGAAGATTTCATGTGGTAAAGGATGAGGATGTTATAGACCATAAACTTAGGGTATGGCTGGAAAGAAATGGATACCATGTATTGGGCAAGGGTGGAGCTGATATACTTGAGGCTATTGAAAAACACGGCTCAATATCCTCTGCATCAAGGGCTCTGGGAATGTCATACAGATATGTCTGGGGATACATAAAGAGGATAGAGAATGTAACTGGAAAAAAGGTTCTGGTAACAAAAAAGGGAGGAAAAGGTGGTGGAGAGGCAAAACTAACCTCTTTTGGTAGAAAGCTGCTTAAAGAGTTCAAAAGGCTTAGCGATTATGTTGAAAAAATGGGGGATTCGTATAGTGATGAATGGGGATTGCTTGGAGTCAAGATATCTGCGAGAAACAGATTAAAGGCTAGGATAAAGGAGGTTAAAATTGAGGGAGTTGCTGGAAGTGTTTTAATGGAAATAGATAGTCCAGCAACGATAAAAGCTCTTATTACGGCAGACGCAATAAGGGATATGGATTTAAAAGAGGGAGACGAGGTTTTTGCAATAATAAAAGCCACTGAGATAATGGTTGCAAAAAGAGAATCAGCGGCTGAAGAGGAACATGATGAAGATGCCAAGCATGAAAAATAAAAAACTGGCAGAAGATTTGAGGAAATCGGTTTCCTTATGCAGCTCTGGAATTAAATCGCTTGTGGCTATGTATGTGAAGTTGCCGGCAGCAAAGGCAATAACTCCTGGCAGAAACATCTCAGCTATCAGAAAGTAACCGAGAAGAGCCCCAAAAACAGATGTTAGTGCAGTTGCAAAATTGAACAGCAGAGCTCTCCTCACTGTAAAACCTCCATAAACCAGAACGCCAAAGTCACCCAATTCTTGAGGTATCTCATGGCTTATAACTGCAAAGGTAGTAAGGACTCCTAGCTTCAAATCCGTAAGGTAAGCCACAGCAATTATAACACCATCTATAAGATTATGAATGCTGTCGCCAATCAGAGTTAGGTGGGTTACAGGATGAACCTCGCATTCCTCCTCATGGCAGTGACGCCATCTTATTATGCGTTCCAGA
>WAJY01000258.1 GCA_015523645.1 Geoglobus sp.
GCGAAAAATGCGGGGCAGAGTTTCTGCCCGAGAACTCCAAGTTCTGCCTTGGTTGTGGGGCTGAGATTGGGTAGAGAGTTTTAAAAATTAATTAAAATTAAAGTTTAATTATTATTTAGTTAATTTATTTTAAAGAGCTAACAACTTCTCTGCCAGATTCAACCCCTCTAACTGCGAATTCTGAAATCTCAGAATAGGATTGTCTAATGCCCTGTGTATTCCTTAAAAGAAGCTTTCTCAATAACAATCCTTCCTAAAGTTTCAAAAAGTTCTCTAAGAACCTTTCTGAAAGCTTCTCTGCTTCTCAATCTAAACTATTGCTACCATGATAAGGAATGAAAGAGTTGAAGAATTTCTTAAGATATTACCCAATATCATCCTCCTTTTCTGTCACAAGTCTTATAGCCAGTAGTTGCAGTGTTAACTCATCTGTATGCTACGCTATCCTCAACCCAGTAGAAAGAACTGACCCACTGCATCTTTGAATGTTAAATACTTAAATTTGCTTGTCAATTGATAAAGAAAACTGGATAAATTTTATTAACACCCAGTCCAAGTATCAAAAAACATGGGGAGGGAGTCAAAGTATGTTGACTAAAATTTGTGTTGGATCTGTTTTTCTCGCTCTGCTTTTGCTCAGTCAGACTTCACTAGCCCTTACATTTGGCTTTGATCAGGAGAGAACCGGAAATTTTACGGATTACGGGACTAGAGAGGGATACGTTGTATGGAAAGCAAATCTAACAGGACTTGTTGACAGCTCTCCTGTTGTGTGGAATGGAAGGGTATACGTTTCAAACTGGTACGGCTTTGGAAACTGGAATCCGGGACTATACAGCATTGATGCAAATACAGGTGAGATACTGTGGGTAAATAGGAATGTAACAGGAGCGTCAACTCCATCAATCTACAACGGAACAATCTTTATTGGAAGTTTGTCAGGAAAGCTTTATGCGGTGAATGCATCAACAGGGGAAGTTGTATGGGAAAGAGATCTTGAGAAAAATCCTGAATGGTGGGGTATTGCTTCATCTCCACTCATATACAACGAAACAATCTATGTAACAACATTCTCAGATGGAACTCTTCATGCATTGGATTTGAATGGAAATGAGGTATGGAATGTAACAACAGGGAACAGAATAAGCCAGTATTCTTCTCCCTCAGCCTACAATGGGATTGTATTTTTTGCCGGAAATTCCACATCAAACATGCTCTATGCTGTTGATGAAGGTGGAAATGTGGTATGGACTTTTCAAGCTGACAGCAAGATTCTGGACACACCATCAATCGGCTGTGGAAAGGTTTTCTTTGCAACTGAAAACAGACTTTATGCTGTTAACCTTAATGGAAGCGAGGCTTGGAGCATACCATTTAACGGAACTATTTCCTCTCCTGCTGTAGCATACTGCAAGATTTTCATTGGCTCTATGAATGGCAAGTTTTACTGCTTCAATGCAACTAGCGGAGAAAAAATATGGGAGTTTGATGCCAATGGAAAGATTTACAGCTCACCGGCAGTGGCTGATGGAGTTGTTTATTTTGCTACAAATGTTCCAAATGGCACGGTTTATGCTCTTAATGCAGAGAATGGTTCTCTTATCTGGAGCTATTCCTTGAATCCTCCTGATGGAGCTTACTACAACATAATGTCATCTCCATTCATTTATCATGGCAAGGTCTTCATAGGGGCGGATGATGGTTATCTCTATGCATTTGGCTCAAATCCAATCATATGGAGAGGCAACATCACTTTAACAAAGGGAAAGGTAGAGATAAGGCTGAAGGATGGAGCAAAAGCAGAAGTCGATGGTCTTTCAGCTCTTGCAGCAATCTGGAAAGCCTCGCAGGCTGGAAACTTCAGTGTTGAAATCGTGAACTCATCATGGGGACTCTACGTTGAAAGCATTGCAGGTGTAAAACCTGTAGGCATGAGTGGCTGGATGTACTGGGTTAATTATCCAGATGAACCGATGCCAAATGTTGGAGCTGCAGATTATATTCTTAGAGATGGTGACAGGCTTGTGTTCTATTACGGAAGCTATAATCCTGAGACTTGGGAGCCAACCAAGCCCAATCAGTCAGACCACCTTGTAATAATAAATGTCAGTCTGAGCAATGTTTTGTGGGAAGGGAAGGTTACACTCCAGCCGGGCTATGTTAACATAACCCTTGAAGATGGAACCCAAGTTTCGGTTAACGGACTTTCTGCAATTGCTGCTTTATGGAAAGCTTCACAGCTTGGAGGATTCAATGTGACAATAAAGAATACGTCCTGGGGGCTTTATGTTGAAAAAATTGCAGATGTAACTCCAAATGCTTCCCATTACTGGCTTTACTGGGTCAACTATCCCAACGAACCTTCACCATCAGTAGGGGTAGAGGACTACATTCTTAGTGATGGAGATGAGCTAATCTTCTACTATGGCTATTACAACACAACAACTTGGGAACCAAGCAAGCCATATGACTCCCCCTACATCGTAAAGATTCATGTTGGTGTTTCAGGAGTTGCGAAAATCACAGAATTGAGAGTTACAGATGGAGCTAGGGGGTCTTATGTTAATGGAACAGTTTACGTTGAACCGTTTATGAACGGGTGGTATGCAGTTGTTGTCAGTGGAACCAACAGCAATGGGGACAGCATCGCTGGAGTCTCTGTCGTTAGACTTTCAGCAGGTGAGAACATCGGCATTCCGGTGATAATAGCCGTTCCACAACAAGCTCAAACGGGAATATACAGACTCTATGCTGGATTGTACAAACTTTCAGAATATCCCGAAAAGCTGATTGACATCTATGGAGGCGTGGATTGCGAGGTGAAATGATGAAAAGGAGATTCTGGATCTACTTTCTTTTATTCCTTGCACTCATTCTTTCAGCATCAATTCCAGCCTTTTCACTGACAATGAGCATCAATGGTGGATCTGTAAATGAGCCTGTTACAGTGACTCTGGACAAGAATGCGTATGTAATTTTCAGAATGAACAACGGCACACCAGTATTCTCATACGGAAATCAGGTAAAGTTCATCCCACATCTTACAGGAAATCTTTACGTTGAAGCTAGGGTGGGTGATGAGGTTGTAAAAAAGATTGTGAAGATAACAAAAAAAGTAAGCGGTGGGGCTGGAGAGTCAAACCTTTTCTATTCTGGAACAGTGTATCTTCCAGATGGATCATTTAAACTAACAGCCTCTGGCGGAAAAGTATACACAATTCCTTGGAGAACGGCTTTGGGGGCTTTAAAGGCAGCATCTGAGCTTGCAGGGTTTAGTTTTACAATCAAAGAGACTAGCTGGGGACCATTCGTCTCATGCATTGCTGGAAAGTGCGAGAAGAGCGAAGGAGCAACCTCAGGCTGGATGTACCAGGTTAATGGACAAACACCAATGGTTGGAGCACATGAATATGAGGTTAAGGATGGAGATGTTGTTGTGTGGTACTTCTCTAGAAGCATGGATGAGACACCTGATACTTCTCCCATGATCTTAAAGATTTTGGTTAGGTTTCAGACAGGCATGCCTGCTGGAACCGGAGAAGCTGGAATGCATGGTGGTGAGGGTGAAAACAAGAGAGTGATTTTTAGAAAGGAGATTACAGCAAACAGAGGCACCCAGGTTTCGCTTAATTTCCCAGATTATGTTAGGGATCGCTTCTCCCTGCTCTCGTTGAAAGCTAAATCAAAGAGTGTTAGCGTTAGAATAGAGCTGAAAGAAGCAAACGAGACAGGAGTGGTTTATGGGAAAGTTCTCAGAATGTTTGATTTAAATGTTAGTGGCGCAGAGAACGTTGAAATTGTGTTTCAAACTGAAAAGGATGTTGATAAAGACAGAGTTGTGCTTGTGGAATATAGAGAGAGATGGGTGGAATTACCTACAGAGTTTTTGTGGGAGGATCGGAATTACTATTATTTCTCTGCAAAAATTTCGAACTTCAGCACCTTTGCAGTTATTGAGAAATGGATTGCTTTTCCTCTCAATATTACAGATGAGCCCATAATCAAAGCCCTATTCTGGCTTAAGACGATCCAGAATGATGATGGCGGGTTTGCAAATCCGGGAGAGGAGAGCAGCATCTCAAAGACATCATGGGTAATAATGGCTTTAGCAGCATCAAAGCAGGATCCCCACAAATGGATAAAGAACGGAAACTCGCCTGTCGATTATCTGAAGAATAACCTCAATTCCTTCCTAGGAAAGATGGGGACTGCTGACATAGCAAGGACAATTCTTGCTGTTACTGCAGCGAGTGAAAACCCTAGGAACTTCAGCGGAGTCAATCTTGTCTCGATGCTCAGGGAGAGGGTTAAGGAGAATGGGCAGATTGGAGACTTTGTATACACAACAATCTGGGGAATAATGGCTCTGAAGGCAGTTGGAGAAGATGTCTCAAAATCTGTTGAATGGCTGAAATCACAGCAGAACAAAGACGGCGGCTTCGCTTGGGCTGTTGGGGAGAAGAGTGATTACGATGACACCGCTGCAGCAATACAGGCTTTGATCTATGCAGGAGAGCCAAAAGAATCTGAGGTCATCAAAAAAGCGCTGGATTATCTGAGAACAGGGCAGAATGACGATGGAGGATTTAGATATTTTGGCAATTCTTCATCAAATGCTGCCAGCGATGCATGGGTGATTCAAGCGTTGGTTGCTGCAGGGGAGAATCCGAGAGAGTGGAAAAAGAATGGCATCAGCGTTGTTGATCATCTTTTGAGCCTTCAGACTGAGGAGGGATACTTCAGGTACACATCTGTTCAGACATCCAATCCCGGATACATGACCGTCTGCGCAATAATGGCATTGCTTGGAAAACCAAACCCCATAAAGCCTGAGTATGTGCATGGAGAGGTAAATCTGAGCGCTCTGACAGGAAAAATAAGTAAGGCAAAAGCCAAACCAGAAGAGACTCCCATTTCAACTCCTGTAGCAGTTGTAACACCCTCACCAACCATTACACCTACAATAACAGCAACAGAAGAGGTTAAAATTAGGAAAACTGCAGAAACGTTAATGACAGAAAAATCCGAGAGAACTCCGGGCTTTGAAGCTCTGCTCGGTTATCTTAGCATTGTATTGGCGTTTGCATGGAGGAAGTGGAGGAATTGAGGAGAATTATTTTATTTCTTTCAGTTGCTCTTGTTCTCGGAATTTCTCTCGGATGTGTGAGTAATGGGGGAATAAAGAGGTTAGATGAGGAAAAGTCTGGTTTAAGCAATAGCAATTCTCATGAATTGCATCAAAGTGGAAACATCACCAATGAGAGCAAGAACGCAACATCAGTCGCTTCAGAAAAACCTAAACCAATCAGGGTGGTTGATGATTTTGGATATGAAGTTGTCATCAACAAAACCCCTGAGAGAATAGTCTCTCTAGCTCCAAGCAACACCGAAATTCTGTTTGCCCTTGGTCTCGGAAACAGAATAGTTGGTGTTACAGATTACTGTAACTATCCAGAAGAGGCTAAGAAGAAACCAAAAATTGGTGGCTATTCTACAGTTAACATCGAGAAGGTTCTAGCCTTAAATCCTGATCTGGTTGTTGCAGCCTATGGAAATGGAAAAGAAACCATTGAGATTCTGAGAGATTATGGATTGACTGTTATCACTCTAAATCCCAGAAATCTTAGTGATGTTATGAAAGACATAGAGCTTCTCGGAAAGGTGACTGGGACTGAAGAGAATGCAACGAGGCTTGTGAGCATGATGGAGCGGAAGATAGAGGAAGTAAAAAGAAATGTGTCAAATCTTAAATTCAAGCCGAAGGTGGCTCATGTGCTCTGGCATGATCCAATATGGGTTAGCGGAAAGAACACATTCATTGACGAGCTCATAAGGATTGCAGGAGGAGAGAATGCCTTTGGAGATCTTGAAGGATGGAAGGTAGTGAGCATTGAGGACTTTCTCGCAAGAAATCCCGACATAATTGTGGTGAACAGCGGAACCGGAATGGGAGGTGGCAGGGATATTCTTTACGATTGGACAATGAGGGAGTTGAAGGATGTTAAAGCTGTGAAGGAGGGGAGGGTTTATGTGATAAATGCAGATATAATTTCCAGACCATCTTACAGGCTCGTTTACGCTCTTGAGGAGCTTTCAGAGATAATTCAGAGATACAATTCAGAAATGATAAAAAAATAAATTTAAATCCTATTTTCCCTTGAACTCAGGTTCCCTCCTTTCCAGAAAAGCCCTCAAACCCTCCTTTGCATCCTCGGTTGAGAAGAGAAGGCTTGCAAGTGCCACCTCATATCTTAGCCCATCTTCAAGCCCCATAGTTCTCGTGGCGTTTAAAGCTCTTTTAGCCATTTTTATGGCAAGGGGAGGTTTACCTGCTATGGTTTTGGCAATCTCAAAGCATCTCTCCATGAGCCTTTCATGCTCAACAACCTCCTCAACAAGCCCTATTCTGAAAGCCTCATGAGCATCAATGATCTCACCTGTGAAAACAAGCTTCTTTGCCATTCCAAGTCCAACAAGTCTCGGCAATCTCTGGGTTGCTCCAACTCCGGGCATTATGCCAAGGTTGAGTTCAGGCTGCCCGAATTTTGCCCTTTCGCTTGCAATTCTGATGTCGCATGCCATAGCAAGCTCACACCCCCCGCCAAGAGCGTATCCGTTCACCGCAGCAATAACAGGTATGTCAAGGTTCTCTATTCTGTTGTTCAGCCATGTTCCGTATTTAGACAGCCTTATGTACTCAAAGGGGGTTCTTTTTGACAGCTCGTTTATGTCTGCTCCTGCTGCGAAGGCCTTTCCCTTTCCTGTGATTATCAGAACCCTCGCTCTTTCTTCAACCTCATCGAGGGCAGAGCTAATCTCCATTCTTGTTTTTGTGTCAAGGGCATTGAGCTTTTCCGGGCGGTTTAATGTGATCAGAGCAATTTCTTTTTCAGGGTACTCAAGCAGAATCCTCTCCATGCTCTCACCTCCTTATTCCAATTTTCCTCAGAACCTGACTCGCTCTCTCCTGCCCGAAGAACTCGTAGATGCCTCCCCTGCTATCAGGCTTCACCGCTGGATCTCCAAGATATCCGGCATCAACAAGCTGAACAAGCAGTTTTGGTGGTGCCCATCTCTCCTCTCCCGTTGCCTCATACATTGCTCTCAGAGCATTCAGCCTTGTGTCAAGCCCCACAAGGTCACCTGTCTCAAGAGGGCCCATTGCATAGCCGTATCCGAGCATCATGCCTATGTCTATGTCCTGAGGAGTTGCAACCCCCTCCTGAACCATGAGAATCGCCTCTCTACCAAGAATCAGTCCAAGTCTGCTTGTCGCAAAGCCCGGAGAGTCGTTCACGAGGATCGGAACCTTGCCCAGATTGACGAAAAACTCCCTGACTGATTCAAGAACTGTCCTGTCTGTCAGCAATCCTTTCACGAGCTCGACGAGCCTCTGAATGTGAGCGGGGTTGAAGAAGTGAACTCCCAGAAAGTTCCCAGGCTTCCTGACTGCCTTTGAGAGCTTTGTAATGCTGATTGTGGATGTGTTTGAGCCTATTATCGCCTCTTTGTCCACTTTTTCACTTATTCTCTTTAAAACATCAAGCTTCAGAGCTACATCCTCAAAAACAGCCTCGATGACGAGATCACAGCCTTCAAGCTCCTCAAAACTCGTGCTTGTTTTTACCCTTCTTAAAATCTCCTCAACCTCATTCTGGGTTATTTTTCCCTTCTCCAAAAGCCTTTTCAGGCCGAACCTCCCATCCTTTATGCTTCTTATTCCCTGCTCAAGCTTTCTCTCATCAACATCTATTGCTGTCACATCAAAACCATTTTGGGCAAAAAACTGGCTGATCTGGGTTCCCATCACTCCAAATCCAACAACACCGATCCTTTCTATCTCCATAATAT
>WAJY01000259.1 GCA_015523645.1 Geoglobus sp.
GTAAAGCCCTCCTCGCTTGTCTATGTTGTTAAAGAGATATAATTACAGGTAAAATTTTAATATGTTATCGTGAAAAACTGTATCAATGAACAAATTTGTATCAACAATAATTCTATTTCTTATTCTGATTACGATGGTAGCAGGATGTATCAACAATGGAGAAATTGAACTAAAACCGCAAAGCTCTGCTACCCTTACGCCCACACCGATGCCTACTGCGACGCCAACTCCAACACCGATATGTTACCGTATTTTATGAGTGATGAATACATATAACCAAATCAGACCGTAAGGATTCTTGTATTATTCATAAACAGGGGAAACAAAACTCTGCATGTCTATCCTTTCCCACCGAAAGTGGTGATCCACAGCGGAATAGACTGGAGCATGAAAAAGACTATTGAGCCGGGAGACGGGAGTGCTGTGTTAAGGCCGAATGAAACCACATCAGCAGTAATCGAATGGGACATGGCATTTAATAACGGAATTAGAGCACCACCAGGAGAGTATTCGGTGGAAATGGAGGATGTAAGGTCTGACAATCATGGTTTGTACACTTTTTCATTCTGCTGTGCTAAATTTGTCATTCTCAATCCACATGGAAATTTTGTGGGTTCAGCATTTTTTAACATCACACAAACTATCAATGGAGAGCGATAATTTTGAAAAAGATTGAATTCAGAGCAGATCTGGCTGTTCAGCAGGCAATCCGGTAACCTCTAAATTTTTTAGCATAATATTCAATCAATATCTGACTCAATTTTTTCAACAAGGGTTTTCAAAGCTCTTATGTATCTTCCGGTCTCTTCAGCACCCTTTTCTGTTATTTCAACAGCAGTTCTCGGTCTGTCAGCTATGACCTTCTTGACTGTAATGTACCCTTCCTTTTCAAGCCTTTTCAGGTGTGAATCAAGATTCCCGGGTGTTATCTCAAGTATCTCTGCCAATTCTTTAAAAAGAACCTTATCCCTTGGCAGAAGATAGAGCATTACGCTCAATCTGACTGGATTTCCGAGAGCGTGGTTCTCAATGAGCTCCCGAAACATTTCTTCACCTTAAAGCTTTGAAGGTTGTATAGAGGTATAAGAGAACTGTAAAGCTGTATCCAAGACCTATACTGAAACCTGCGTAAACCATGCTTTCCATGGCTATTCTGCCAATTAGCAAAATTGACAGAGCTGGGATTGCATAGGCTGGGATCATCTCCTTTTCAAAACTTTTTGCAAAGTACATGAAGGTGAGGAACATGCCAAACACTGAAATGCTGATGAATGACAGGAAGCCAGTCGCGATGGCTGATATCTCTTCGACTCCACTCTGCATAAGGAGTGATGGCACAATCATCCATCCAATTACGGCACCTGCAATCCAAGAAAGAGTCATGCTGAGCCCAAAATAGCGTGAATCTCCAATATCCCTTCCATAACCTTTCAACAGATTTTTCATTCTTCTCAGTACTTTCATTGAGATGTATCCAAAAACAGCTAAAGCCAGAGTCCAGTATATTGCTGTTATTTGCCATGGGGGTTTGTTAAAGGGAGAGATTATGATGTAGTAGAGAATCATCACAACAAGCCATGTTTGAAACTGTATTGCAGTGTGTATCTTCCGTGCAGAAATCAGCTTTTCTTCTACTCTTTCGATTGCTTCTTTAAGCTCAAATATATTCTGTTCCATAGACTCTGTTGTTCTTCCAGTAAATAAAATGAAAAGTTATTCTGAAATTCAGAGAAAAAAGATTCTTGACATCAAAACTTCTTCATAGCCTCCCTCAACCTTTTCTGAGCTTCATCGCTAAACCAAAGCTCAACAAAAACATCAACATCCTTTTCCAGCCTTTCAAGTGCTCTGCTCTTTATGCTTTCTGTTCTACTCTCTTTTACAGTAGCGAATGCTTTTTCTGGCATTTTTCCAAGATTTTTGGCTTTTTCAACAGATTTTTCAAGCAACTCATCTGATTTAAAGATCCCATCAACGATTCCCATTTCAAAAGCCTTTTCTGGTGTATAGAATTCCCCACCATAGATCATCTCAGTTGCAATTCTTTCTCCAGCTATTTGTTCAAGTATCATATGAGGGAGGTATGGCACTGAAACTCCAAGCTTTATCTCATTCAAGCCGATAAGTTTTTTGCCTATG
Organism: Geoglobus sp.; assembly: GCA_015523645.1. Classification (GTDB taxonomy): domain Archaea; phylum Halobacteriota; class Archaeoglobi; order Archaeoglobales; family Archaeoglobaceae; genus Geoglobus. Next base: position 2,140 of record WAJY01000259.1, read on the forward strand.
CCCATATACCTGTAATCACAGCAGATAGCAAGTACACAACCTCCTGCTACTGCATGACCATTTATCGCTGCCACAGTAGGCTTTGGTATGGTATACAGATCTAAACAGAGAAGGTTGAAGTCTTTGATGAATTTTCTGAACTCCGATCTCTCGTAAGAAATTAGCTGTGGCACATCAAGTCCAATTGAGAAAAATCTCTCATTTGAGCTTGCAAGAACAATAGAATTTATTTCTAGGCTTTTCTTCATTTCTTTTATTGTGTCTGATAGCTCTTTGACAAGTTCGTCATTTATGGGGTTTTTCTCTCCTCTCTGAAGTCTAATGACAGCTGTTTCCTCAAACATTTCAACATCAACAAAGCTCATGGTTCCAACTCATCTTTGGATCATATCAATCTTGTGATCTTCTTGCCAAATTAGATGGCTTACAAAAACACCATCATCCTTGAAAGTTCAATTGATGTTAAGGCTCAAGTTGGTTCAATATGATCATCGCTTTCTCTTTTTCATTTTAAGATAGGGCAAAGTGGAGCGTGATGGAAGATGGTAGGAAATTGGATAAGCCAGATAATAAAATGGGACTAGCAAGCTTCATGCTCTAATCTAAAGAGAGAATTACGCATATTAAAGTTTTTGTTTTTGGTAAACCGAGAAGCTTCGTCTCACTGATTTTCGATTTTAAAAATTAATTTTTTAATGAACTTTTACCCCAGAATGGTTGTATGATATTTCCAGTTGAAA
>WAJY01000260.1 GCA_015523645.1 Geoglobus sp.
GATATATTCCAGAAGGGACATGGGACGTTCTTGTCGCTGTATACGGCTATGCTGGATATCCTGACTCAGCAGCACAGGTTGACTTCGACGTGGAAATTGACCTGACAACTCCTTCGTGAACTACCACCCGTTTTAACGGGTGGCTTCCCCCAGATAAACACGCCACCATGGCTGGGGTCGGGCTGTTCACGAGCTCCGATGCCACCCACCTCCCCTAATTCACCCACCGTTTGAAAACGGTGGCACTCTTAGTGACAGCTTTATAGAGCCTGAAGAGCAAAAAATTTAAATAAATTTAATGGAAAAACTTTATAGGTGATCTGAATGGTTTACCACCTAAAAAACTGGGAATACTTAAGAGATTTGATTAAAATGCCAGCCTTTTCAAAAGAAGAATTTATTGCTGATATAATAGATGAATCAGGAGCTACAAGAAGAGGGAATATTAGGCATATAGTACAAGATATCGCAGAAACTTGCGGTGACATGGATACTAAAGAAGGTTTTGAGACGTGTTTGTTACTTTTCCGTGAGGATTTGTCAGAAAGCTTTAGAGGTTTAGGAACCAATGAAGCATTTGAGAAGTTTTTAGAGAACTTGGACAAAGGAGTTGGTGAAATTAAAAAAAGATGGTACGAAGAGCACAGCTTATAAAATTGTGTCAATATTCAAATCTGCCCGGCTAACCAATCCATTCCAATTATGTTCGTATCTGCAAGTCGATACTTATCAAATCTTATATACCCAGCACTCCTATTAGCGTCAAATTGATTCTTATCTTGTCATCGGTGCTGTTCTATCCATACCGGGTAAAATCCAATCTGCTTTTCTTATCAACCCGAATCTCCTCTGCGAACAAGACCAAACAGGCTCCATCATAATCTAGCCCTATCATCCGTCCAAATAATTTCTTTCCCAATCGAGCCTTATCTGCAAATCAATCTATTCAGGGTATTCTCAGAGCTGTCGACAGATTTTGTATTTTTAGCTGGAGTTGTGGAAAAAGGAAAGGAGGTGATAGTGTGTTTGTGAGGTATAAAGTTAGGGCAAGCATTAGAGATCGAATAGTGGCAAACTTCCCGGATAATGTTGAGGCTTTGAAGTACATAGTGCTGAAGGAGCAAAAGAAGGAAAAGCTCACAGACGAGCAGGCAGAAAACCTGAGAGAGGAACTGGAAGCTAACTTAACTGAAACTGTGGAGAGCGGAGAAATTGAGTCTGTTGGAAAAATGGTTTTCCTGCGAGATGAGAAGGGAATTTACATGACTCCAAGAAACATAAAGGGATGGCTTAAAGAGACTTTGAAAACACTTCAGATAAGGGGATACAGAGAAGCCGTGAATCACGGTGTTTTTGTTCAGCCAAAAAAGATATACCTGAAAAGGAATGGAGAGATAATAAAAGAGCCAGACAATGAGATCACAAGACCAATACAGGTTGTAGGGATAAAGGGTCCGAGAAGCGGAGTTAAGGTTGCAGAGGTCATCAATGCTCCATGTGAGTTTGAGTTCGAGATAAAAATTGTCGATACAATTGCAAGAAAGGTGCTAACAAAAGATGTCATGGCAAGGGTTTTCACGGTTGGAGGAGAGATTGGCTTCCTTGGAGACAGAAGCCTTCAGGAGGGGCAGGCAGATGTCAGCTTTGAGGAGATCAGGCAGTAAAATATTCACAGTCCTCTTACTGCTTACTTTAATTCTAGGGTGCACATCCCCACAGGTGAAGAAGCCCGTTCCTGTAAACGAGACAAACAGAAGTCAGCACTACCTGAAGCACATCTTCTTCGAGGATCTCCCCGATAACAGAACGAAGATAACACTTGTCTATGAGTTTCCAGCCACAAACTACAATGCAAGCATCGTCAGCATTGGCGTAAAGAATGGCACGGCAACTATATTTGTGGATGTCAAGAGGATGGGTGAGGGATTGCAGGTTATAACCAAGAGAAATCTGACGGTAATCGTGAATGAGACTGTTAACACAGCAGTTGTTCTTACTGCCCAGCCGGACTGATTCCTATGAGAATTACAATTTTTTACAGCAGGAAAAAAGGGGTTTTCGTTGCAAAGAGGAGCGATGGAAAGGTGGTTGCAGAGGACAGAAATTTTTCATGCGTTGATGAGATTGCCCACAAACTCTCTACAAATGTCAGCTACATTTTTTCATCCTTTCCAAAACAGATAAGGGAAAAAATTACCGGAGAGAGCGAAGAGGAGGATGTCGAGACCTTCAAAACCCTGTTCATGAGGATAGTTCTGTCCTATCCTTCATCATCACCCCCGGATGAGATAACGAGAAAGGTAGTCAGAAAGATAATCAAGATGCGGCTGAAGCTCAAGGAGATCAGTGTCTGCAATGGCTCGATCAACATAGTTGCTGAGGGAGAAAGGAAGGACATAGTGTTTGAGATCAGTGAAAAAGAGGGGAAGTGGAGCTTGTCGGTGAGGTGATAGCTTGAAGTGTGGAAGAATCAAGTGCAAGATATGCAACCTTGGCTACGATGAGCTCGTGTATCAGCTTCGCAACCAGGGGCTGGGATACAAGGCTATCTCAAAGAGGCTAAACTACAGAGTGTCCCACATGGGGGTGAAGAGGCATTTGAAGGCTTTGAATTCGGAGAAGGGCTAGCACTTCTTTGCACACTTCGACATGCAGCTAAGCCTCTCCTTCAACCTCTTTGAATGGTGAATCACTCCTTCTCCGCAGAACTCGATGTCCTCGACATTTGTCAGTGCGCCGATTGCACCCTTGCTGAAGCATATAACATCTTCGGGATCTATTCCCGCATCTTCAAGAGAACCGCTGAATTCAATCGGAAAATCAAGCTTCTTATCCCCAATGTAGTAGCAGGTGCACGGAGACTCCTTGGCTTTTTTTCTGCTCACAATCAGAGCCATGCTCTAAATTCAACCCCAATCTTTTTATTTTTTTCTGTTGTTCATTAATCTATGGGAAGAAAAAACATGCTTGAAAGAAAGATCATTGACGTGCTCATGGA
>WAJY01000261.1 GCA_015523645.1 Geoglobus sp.
ATCTCGCGTTCTCACTGGCAATAGCAAGATCACATGCGGTAACAAACTCAAAACCGCCACCAGCAGTTATTCCATTGACTCTCGCAATAACAGGCTTCCCGCAGTGCATTATCATGTCAAATACCCTTCCATAGATCTCTCCCCATTTCCAGAAGTCTGATGGCTTTCTTCCGTACTCCTCAGCATACTCATGGACATTTCCTCCCGTGCAAAATGCCTTGTCCCCAACTCCAGAAAGCACTATGAACTGCACATCATCATCAAACATCGCATCCTCTATAGCAGAAACCATCTCCCTAAGGGTGTTTAGGGTGTAGGAATTGTATTCGTGGGGGCGGTTTATTGCAATCAAGGCTGTGTGCTTGTACCACTCTTTATCGTAGATGATGTCCTTATATTCTGTCATGAGTAAACCTGAATGCTCTTAAATTTAAAGTTTACGAATTAAAAATATTAAAGTCACAAATTTTACAATTTCAATTAACAGCACTGAAAACTCATACAATGATAGCAAAGCAAAAAAATTCCATATCTTTTTTAAATCTGAAAAAACTTCTCTTTGGCTATTATTCCAGCTCCTAGAGCTCCAACAATTTGTGGCTCTTCAGGTATTTTTATTCTTGCATTTATCTCCTCTTCAAGAGCTTTCACAACACCAACATTTTTCGCTACACCACCTGTCATCACAACATCCTCCACAACACCAATCTGCCTCACCAATCCACCAACTCTCCTTGCTATTGCTCTGTGGAGCCCTGCAACAATGTCAATTACATCTTTTCCCTCTGCAAGTAGAGAGATTACCTCGCTTTCAGCAAAAACGGTGCATGTGCTTGTTATGTTCACCGGGTTCTTTGAATTCAGAGAAAGCTCACCCATTTTTTCAAGCTCTATTCCAAGTGTGTTTGCCAAAACCTCAAGGAATTTCCCTGTTCCTGCTGCGCACTTGTCATTCATAGTAAATCTTATAACTTTTCCAGAATCATCAAGAACCATTGCCTTTGAATCCTGACCACCTATGTCTATTACCGTGTGGCAATCTGGAAAAAGCTTTTTTGCCCCTTTTGCATGGCATGTTATCTCCGTTACCTTCTCATCTGCGATGTTTGAAAGTGCAAGATTTCTACCGTAGCCTGTTGCAATCACGTATCTCAAATCCTCTCTTCTTAAGCCTGAGCTTTTAAGACATTTCTCAAGGGATTTCTCTCCAATTTCCTTTATCCTTGCTCCGGTCTTCTCTATGAGATACGCTACGAGCTTCTCATCTTCATCAATTATGCAAACCTTTGTTGCAAGAGAGCCTATGTCAACACCCGCAAAGAACATCCAACCACCTTTTTCATGAAATTCAATGCTGAGAATATAACTTCTCCCTCAAAAGATTTAAAAAGGTCAGCTTAAAGACTCGATGAACGCATCTATCTGAGTTTTTGCTCTTTCCATTGGCATAACTCTTGGATCGCATTGAGGGGCATCAAGTATCAGGCTCTGAACTCCAAGCTCTTCTCTCAAAACATCTGCTAGAGGTCTTATAATCATAGATGTAATCCTACACCCAGTGTTCTCAAGAAGTAAAGCTCCATCGATGTCAGCCTTTCTTGCAGTTTTTACGATGCTTTCTAGCATTTCGTAACTTGAATTTGTGAAGTGCATTGATCTCCTTACCATGCTCTCAAATGGCTTTTTTGAATCAACCAGATGGACAGAGGCATTAACGTAGAGATTGACAGGAAAATTGGCACCCATTCTTTCGCAGTATTCATAGAGAGATAGTGAATGCCACGGCATTATGCCAAAGGTTAGAAGCCTGTATCTCTCATCTGAGACTCCCTCTCCACTTTTCACCCTCTCCTTGATAATCTCATAAGCCTTCTGGCAGAATTCAAGAGCGTAGTCACTCCCGAGAACAAAAAATGAGATGAAAACAAAGTCTCCGATCTCCCTCTGACTTCCCGGAGTTGGCTTTGACATCATGAGTTTTAAAATCTCAATTAAAAGCTTTGATGTCCTTTCAGATTTTTTAAAGACCTGTTTGAATTTTTCCTCATCAAACTCTCCTGCTATGCCTTCAAGAAACTCCACAAGCTTTTGCAATCTTTTCACAGTATATTCAACATAAAGCTCGTCAGCCCACTCAGCCTCCTTGGTGAGCTCGTCAACATTTTTCAGGGAATCTGATGTCCAGTAGGGGTAGTTCACCACAAATCTAGGAACGTTGTAATACCTTGCAAAGACATCAGCCATCTCGTGATGTGCAACACAAAGAGCTCTACTGCCAACAATGAAATCAGGCTTTGGAATGAGTGGTTTTGTTGCTTTTTCAGGCTCAATAATCGCTCCAATTGTAGTTTTAAAGTAATCGCATAGAAAATGGCTATAGCCGGTTGCTATTGATGCGTCGATCAGATCAACTGATGATCCCCTGGCAGCGCAGTAAGCTGAATACTGCTCGGGAAATGCCGAGATCAAATCAAAAACGTATATAAGCTCGGATGGATGGAAAGCAAAGAACCAGCCAACCGGACGTTTCATATTCATTAGCATCTCCTGCCTATTAAGGTGTTTTTTAAAAAGCTCTCTGTAAAGAGTTTTATAACCAAGTGGATTCCAGTCCCGATCTCCCAATTTACCCACCTCCATGAGCCTCAACAAAAGCCTCGATCCTGGTTCTGTATTGCTCCACGGAAACCGGAAAATCCAGATCTAGAACTAGAACCGGAACATCTGCTTCTCTAACAATCCAAGGACACTGATGTCCGCAAACTTCACATCCACGATCTTTAAGCACAACAATCGCATCAGCCTTGCTCTCCCTGACTTTTTCCTTTATGAATCTCAGTCTCTCCTCAATAGAAAGCCCTGAATGGCTCAATGTCATCACACATGCCGAGCATTCAGAATACCTTTTTGCAACAGCCCTGAGATCTTTTCCCTCCACAAAACCCGTGTAGTATCCTGCAGAGGTGCACAAATCATCAGAAACAACAGCCATTCCGCACTCTTCCAGAATTTTCAGAATTTCAAGATGATAGAAATCAGTTCCAGAAAGATGTATTCGAATTTTGAAGTCATTTCTACCCTCAAAATCAGTAAGCCTTTCAAGCTCTTCTTTAACCATTTTTACAAAATCATCCTTGAGCATAGCAAGGGAAGAGAGAATCAAAGCGAACCATTCTACAGAACTTATCTTTGGAGAATCTTCTTTTCTCAGTTTTTCAAGTTCTAAGCAGACTTTTCTGTAGTCATTGTAAATTTCTATGGAATTTTTAAGCTTCTCATCGCTCAACTCAGCAGAGAGACCTTTTGACAGAATACTGACAAATCTTTCAAGTTCTTTTTCAAAAAATTCTCTAGACAGACTGTCCTTTACATAGGGAAACTGAATCAAATAAGCTAGGGATGGCTTGATATAAAACTTGTAGGATGAGAAAAGCTGAATTTTGGTGTCATCTGTTGTTGCGCTAACAATTCCATCAACAAAATCAAAATCACCCCTCAACGCACCTTCCAGAACGCCTCTTGAATACATGCACATCCAGCTCGGAGCTTTGGAGTTTGCCAGAGCTGTGGTCTCATAGAATCCAATAAGCCTTACAGGCACAGCACCTAGGGCATGTATTATCTCTTCAGGAATGTTATTGCACAGCAAACCCAGAATTTTTCTCCCCTCATTTCTGTATTCCGTGATTTTCTCTCTTTTTCTGAATATTCTGTAAAAATTTTTAAACGGTTCCCTCATCTCCATGCCTTCCATATCACCACTTCTCACTCACTCCCCTTTCTCCTCTCCTCATCCCTAAGCACTCTCCTCAAGATCTTTCCTACAGGAGATTTTGGAAGCTCATTTCTGAATTCTACTATTCTTGGAATCTTGTAACTGGCAAGATGCTTTCTTGCAAATTCTATGATCTCCTCCTCACTTGCTCTTTCACCCTCCTTCAGAACTATAAAGGCTTTTACAGTCTCACCTCTGTATTCATCTGGCACGCCTATAACTGCACACTCCTTGACTTTCGGGTGCATGTAAAGAACTTCTTCAACCTCAGATGGATATACATTGAATCCTCCAGCAATTATCATGTCCTTTTTTCTGTCAACGATGTAGATGTAGCCATCCTCATCCATGTAGCCCATGTCCCCAGTGTAAAGCCAGCCATCTTTTATTGCCTCCTTTGTCTTCTCAGGATCATTCCAATATTCTCTGATTACTTTCTTGCTCCTTAACACAATCTCACCGATGTTTTCCTTTCCGGGAGGTAGAGTCTTGCCAGTTTCAGGGTCAATTATCTTTATCTCAACAGTTGGAACTGGCATTCCGGCGCTCCCAACTTTTATTATTCCATGCACAGGATTGCTTGTACCTATGATTGCAGCCTCAGTGAGACCCCACTGCTCTATTACAGTTGCTGATGGCATAAGTTCTTTCACCTTTTTAAGAAGCTCAACAGGAACTGGAGCTGAACCAACGCTTATCACTCTAACAGAAGAAAGATCTCTTTTTCTCACCTCTGGATGATTTACAATTGCAACAAGATGGGTTGGTACGCAGTGAATTTGGGTTATGCGATGCTTGTCAATTGCCCTGATAAACTCTCCAGCATCGAAGTATGGAAAAAGCACAACAGTTCCACCGTTCATAAAAACGTTCATGTTGCTTGTCCATATACCATTCCCGTGAAACATCGGCATTAATCCAGAGAAAACATCCTCTCCTCTTCTAACATCGAGACATATTGAGAAGATTTTTGCATCTATCATAAGATTTCTGTGGGTGTAAACAGCTCCCTTTGACCTTCCAGTTGTTCCACCTGTATATGTTAGTGAAGCAACATCCTCAGGCTTGAGATCTCTTTCAGGTTCCTTTGGCTGGTATTTGAGAAGATCATCAAAATAAAGAACGTTATCCTTCTCCTTCACCTCATCTTCATGTAAGAATGGCAAGAATCTTTTTGCTGAAGGAGAGATGAAGTCCCTCAGGCTTGTCAGAATGACATACTCAAGTGGTGTTTTGTCAATGATCGCTTTCACCCTGTTGTAAAGCACATCAAGGGTTACAATTGCTTTAGCGCCTGAATGGTTGAGCTGGTATTCAAGCTCTCTCTCGGTGTACATGACATTTGTATGAACGACTATCATACCGTTGCTTATTGTTCCAAAGTAGCCGATATTGAACTGAGGGCAGTTTGGGAGGAAAAAGGATATTCTGTCCCCTCTTTCCA
>WAJY01000262.1 GCA_015523645.1 Geoglobus sp.
CTCCATAAACTTCAATAAAAGGGGTTCCTTACCCTCTGGTTTTTCGTCTCTGAAAAGCCTCACTTCATCCTCAAGAGCATCCCAATCCCTGTAAACCTGTTTCATCCCGCTCCTCTTTCCTCTCTTTGCACAGAAAACACCATCTCTTTCAACGATGTCCATTGAAAAGTCGATTGGCTTTGATCCAGCAATGCTCGTACCTACACCAAACGCATCCACCAAATCCCTGAGTTCGACTATGTCCTTTATCTCTAAGCCTCCACTTAAAACGATTTTAACGTCCTTCTTTCCCCTTATGTAAAGCTCCCACCTCACTTCCTCAATTATCTTCCTGATATCTCCTCTCCTACTGCTTGGAGTATCCAACCTCACTGCATCCACTCTATCAATATTCTCAACAGCCCTCACAGCCTCGCTTTTTTCATCGCAGTATGTGTCAATTAAAAGTGTTCTAGGAACCTCCTCCTCTATGACTTCATCATAAGCCTTCCATGCTTCAACCTGATCTCCGAAGGAGATTATGAGGGCGTGGGGCATAGTTCCAAGACTCTTCATCCCGAGATACTTCTCAGCAGCAAAGTTGCTCACACCATCAACACCACCAATCCATGCAGCTCTTTCAATCATTGCAGCTAGAGCAGGATGCTGCCTTCTGGTTCCAAAAGATAGAACTGCTTTTTCTCCAGCAGCAAGCTTCGATACAAATGCCTTTGTTGAGATTCCCGATGAATGGCATATGAACCCAAGCATTGCAGTTTCAAACCTTGCAAAGTCAAGATACCTTCCTGCAACAACCATAACAGGCTCGTAAGGGAAGAAGAGAGTGCCCTCCTGCATGGCATAGATGTCAACATCGATTCCCTCCATCAGTCTCAACACATCCCTCAAACCGGAGAATATTCCCCATGTCGATGCCGTGAATTCAGCCACGACATAGGGATTGACTCCCTTCTCCTTCAATATCTTCTCCGTCCATATGAAGTACTTGTCTGTCACAACTCCAGACTTTATGTCCTCATCCCTGACAACAAGAAACATCACACCACCTCTTGGCACTTGCATGGTTTTGAGTTGCACTTAACACAAAGCCCCGGATATTTAGCTTTCGCCTCTTCCTCAACATCCACACCGCATAAATTTGCAAGGCTGAGGAGCCAGGCAAGAACATCCGCAAACTCTTCTCCCAGATTTTTCCTCTCCCTTATTGCTCTTGCGAGTTCTCCTACCTCTTCAATAAACCATGCAAATGTTCTATCTAATCCTCTCTTGCTGTCCTTCTCATAGTACAGCTCCTTAATAAGATTCTGAAATTCTGAAATTCTCACGGCTTGAAGGTTAGAATACGACTTAATAATTCTTTGCCCCCACACATTTAAAACCGCATTTGAATCAATAGAGAAGAGAATCAAGCACAGCACCAAAAAAGATGATGCTGAGATAGATGCCCGAAAATCTGTAGATCAAACTGTAATAATTTCTTGCCCTCAAAATACCGATGGAGAGATATCCCAGAAAAGAGCCTGACAGGAGAGATGTTAAAAGATAGATGTAACCAAAGTCTGAAAGTGAAAGAAGCAGGGAGAAGGCAAAAAGAAGAAGGGTGCTAACGCAAATGTATCTTCTCGACTTATCCTCATCAAAAACAGCAGGAAGCATCGGAATCCCTGCCTTTTTATAATCGTTGACGTGCAGCATTGCAAAGCTCCAGAAATGAGATGGTGTCCAGAGAAAGACGAGAAGTGAAAAAAGCAGGGCATCTAGACTGACCATTTGATTGGCTGCCGAGAAACCAGCCAAAACAGAGAAGCTGCCTGCAAACCCTCCTATCACTATGTTGAGTGTGCTTTTCCTTTTTAAATAGAGGGTGTAAACCACATTGTATATCAAGACTCCTGAAAGAATTGAGACAGCCGTTGAAATGTTTATGAAAATCGCGATGCTAATTCCAGATGAGATCAGGAAAAAAGAAAGAAAAAGGACAAGTTCAGGTTGAATTCTGCCTGAAGGTATAGGTCTGTTCTTCGTTCTGTCCATAACAGCATCCAAATCCCTGTCAAAATAATTGTTCAATGCAGAGGAACCTGAAGCAGAAAGAAATCCAGATAAAATCAGCAAAATCAGAATATCCATCCTGAGATCGTCTTTGCTAGCAATGAGGTAAGATAGGACAGCTATAAAAACCAAAAGAAAGACAATTCTCAGCTTAAAAATTTGGATGAGGTCTTTCAGGGTCATATTGTTGGAGACACAGGCGGAGCTCCTGGAGAACCTGTTGAAATTATGTGCATTGTTGGCAAAACGTATGCAGCAAGTATTATCAGGATCGCTATAATGAAAAAG
>WAJY01000263.1 GCA_015523645.1 Geoglobus sp.
GCTCTATGTCCTTTTGGGTCGGCAAAATATCTATCATCAAGCTGTCACCTCCACCGTCTCTGGTTTTTGTCCTTCTCCGTTCTCTCTTATCATTCCCTCTATTTTACCATATTTTTTCTCATAAGATGGAATGAAATCCTGTGTGAATGTGTCATATCCTTGCTCGGATCTTTTTGCATTATCACCAAAGAAAGGCTCATTTGGATATCTTTTCAGATATAACTCTCTAACTTTGTAGAAAAGCTGTCTTATTGTGAAACGCATATTTCCTTCTGAAACCGCTACAATCGCCTCGGGCATCAGATCACGGATTTTTGCACTTATACTACTCTTGGACATTTAAACCACCTATTCCATGGGTTCTCAAATGGCTGTCCACACAGTCGAAACAAACCTTGCCCAGACATGCCGGGCAGAACTCAAAATTCTTCTCTATGCTGAGCTTCTCCTCCTCAACAACCCTCCAGTAGAGGGTTTTTCCACAAACACACCTCCCCTCATAAAAAACCATACCGACACCTCCTGAATTTTTATCTAAAAATAATAAAAAACTATTCTCTCAGCCCAAGGTATCCTGCAATCAAATGCGGAACCATGAAAACAACCAGAGCCGGCATCACGACAATCAGAATTATTGTCAGCACGGCAGAAGCGAGAAAGCCTACGGTGTAGAATCCAGAGTAGTATATTACCGTTATCACCAAGGAGATGAGAGTAACGATAGCCATCGCAATGAATATTATCGCCATCACCAAACCTCCGAAGAACGCTGCCCAGCCACTGCCTGAGATGTTCTGCAGGAAAATGAATACTGCAAGGGCTATCAGGGCATAAACCACCGTCGAAATCAGGCTGATTTTCCAAGGCTCCATGAGTTTAATTTCAGGCAGACCTAGAAAAATTTTTCGTCAGGTAAGTATCGAAATACTTTTATTTGTTTTTTCCAAATATACACCAGAGGTGATTGAGTTGAGAAGGGTGATATCTGTTGACGAAAATAGTTATTATGACATACAAAAACAGGGAATCCCAAACATACTTTTGTTCTCTGAAAAAGAATGGGAAACAAACAGCAGAACGCTTGACAAACTAAAGGGGGCAGTGCTTATCTCAGGGTTTATACAAGGAGAGCTATATAGAATGTATTTTAGAACTCCAGAAGGTAAGATAATGAGACTAAAAATTCCACAGAATTATTTACGTAAATGGCATCTTGAAGAGTGTATAAAAGAGAAAAATGAAGGAGTTGATAAGTGTAAGTGGGTTGCAGTGAAATTGCTTTAACTTAAGCTATCTCAAACATATCCCTGAACTCCATCAATGCAATAACAGAATCTTCTCTCTTTTCATAACACCTTCTCCAAACTCCCGTTAAGCTCAGGTCGTCAAATTTCTCCTAGTTTTGGATATCTCTCCTTGAGACAGTCCTTGTGGTAGTAGAAACCTCTGAAATATACCCACCCTCTCCTGACTGGCTTTCCGCATGCCTTGCATGAGAACTCTCCATCTGGATCTCCAACATAGGGATGCGGATCCGTGAACTTTGGCAATTCCCAGCACCTCCGAAACATTTTTCAATATGGCAAACCCCTATTTAAATATGAGCGAGGAAGACTTCATGGCTTGCATCGTCCTTCCGAAATACTCAAACGCAGGAGAGAGGATCGATTCTGGAGTTCTTGCCTCCTATGCAAAGAAGATGGCTGAACTCTACGGTGGAGTTACGGTCAGACCGACAACACTTGGGTGCTGGGAAGACGAAAGTGGAAAACTCCAGTGTGAGGAAAACGTGGTCATGTGTTCAGCAATTGACACGAGAAATCTGAGCAGCAGGGAGATAGAGAACAAAAAGAGAGATGTGCTGAGGCTTGCAAAAAGAGCCGGAGAAGAGCTGGGACAGGCTGAGGTGATGGTCTGGTTCGACAGTCTCGATTCGGTTGAATTTGTTGAAGGCAAGTGGAAGAAAAATATCTCAGAAAGTCTCAAGGAGAAGGATTTCTTCAAGAAGTTAATGGACTGAGGTGGTCAGATGAAGGTGCTGAGAGCAGTCTGGAACTACAATCCTGATTTGGTGAATGCACTGATAGATGAGAGACTTTTACCAGAAGACCCTGCAGAAACATCGTTTATCGGAGAGGATGATGCTTCTATTCGTTTTGAGCTCTTTGAGGGCAGGGACAACTATTTTATCCGCATCCTTCCTTATGAAGGAGGAGAGGAAGTCATTGTTCCAAAGTCTGTTGATAGAAAAACCGCAATGAACATTGCCATATATCTTGTGGGAAAGGAATACTGCAAAAACTATGAAGATTCCTGCATTAATGACTATTCTGCAAGCAAGTGGCTTTGTGAGTCCGATTATAACAGATGTCTTGAAGACAGTGTAACAACAATAGATGAATGCAAGGAGGAACTTGAGGAGTGTATGAGAGAGGTAGAGGAAGAGCTGGAGAGCTGTATGAGGGAAGTTGATGAAAACTACTGCAGACCATCATCAGAAGCTGATAGAAACCTCAGAAAAAAAGGATTGAGACCCCTTGGATGCGTAAGCGGGATTGAAGAAGGATCTGAAGATATAGATGAGGTTTGCTACTTCCTGAGATCATGATCCCCAGAAAAGTTATCGAAAGATGGAAGAGACTGGTGTGGGAGATTGCACCTGAATCAAGAATCACAGAATTCAGAAACCATAAACACTACTTGGTAGTTGACTTGCCAAGACACGTAGCAGAGCTGCATGGTTCGAGTTTTGCTATAGAATGTAAAAATTCAGACTGCTATATTGAGGCTGATTTGGTGGCTTACCCTGAGTTCGTTGATATTATTAAAAAAGATGTTGAAAGAATGGGATGTAAAGTTGAAGAAATTCACATACACGGTTACCTGTCTGAGGTAGATCATGTTCATGTGGTTTGCAAAAAGAAAATAGATGAAGTTGATGAACTGATTGAGTATTTCAGGGTGTTCTGAATCACTCGAAAAGCTTTCCCTTCAGGATCAGCTTCAATCTTGTCATGGTTTGATGCCTGACCGGATAGAACCCTGACCAGTTTATCGCACCTCCATGATAATCAAGCTCTTCAAACAGAATTTTCTCGATTTTTTCAGCAGTCTCGTTGTCAATTTTCTCCCCTTTTTTTAGCGGAATGCTGAAGTATCCGACAGAGAACCATTCCAGTCCTTCTATCTCAGGTTTTGAGCCATATCCACAGTGTTCAACAGGCTTGAGCACTCCACGACAGTTCCAGACGTCAATTCTCCAGTTTGACCATTCCTCGTATCCTTCAAAGAAATCCACCACACATCTGTATTTCTTACCTGGTTCAAGAACCTCCTCAACATAAATCTCCTTTACTATCCCCTTTCTCAGAAGATCCTGCAGCTCCTCATGCGTGAGAATTCTCTCCTCTCTGACCATGTTTTCACCTCTCCATCTTCTCTTTCATTCTTTTAAGCTGTGCTCTCAAAAACATCAAAAACACAACATTTGCAGTTACCATTCCAAGCAGAAAGCTAATCAGACAGGAAAGCAAGCACATCTCAGACATGCTCTAAGCACCTCCAGATCGACCATATCAACCACCTTTAAATACTCTTGCAACCTCCAAAGTATACTGGAGATCCGCCAAGATATTCTGGAAGATGCCCGATAATCTCGCCCTCCTCAATCAGTGTTGATCTTAAAGCATCCACGAACTCCCTTGGAAACCTCCCAAACCTTGCTCCAGCCGATGGATGGAGATGGAAGAAAAACTCACCTCTTGTGTTGTAGATTGCCAGCCCTGTTTCTTCATCAAGGATCTTTAGAATTGTGCTGTCTCCCTGAGCCAGTATCTCACCCTCATCGGTTCTAAGAGCAAGGAGTTTTCTTGGCTTTCTCTGGTTGCCAATTTTTGCTATAACCCTCCTTCCCTCAATTCCCAGAATCTCAACCTTAACAAAATCGACCTTTTCAGCTAACTCCTTTAAATCAACCATACTCATCCCTCCAGGGCTTTCTTAATCAATTCCTCTTTCAGCTCCTTACATGCATGTGGCGGATATTTCTTATATTCTTTTGAAAACGCAGAGTAACGGTTCTGACACTGATTACAGAGGCTTTCAGGAATCAATCCTCTAA